>JAISJX010000438.1 GCA_031261145.1 Tannerella sp. | reverse complement strand
TCGTCGGGGAAAACCCATTGCTGACCGGTCGCTTTGGCTCGCGATACGATTGTTTCCGCCGTTATCTGTTTTGAAACATAATAAACCGGATTAATCAGTTCGTTCGGCGACCGGATAATTCCCTCCTCCAGGGCAATCTCGCATAACTGTGTTTCGGGATAGACGCGCATTCCGATGTAAGGAAAATAGATCGTCAGTCCCAACTCTTTGGAGCGTTCAAACGTTTCGTCGAGCGATTCGTCCGTTTCACCGTATCCGCCGAGAATCAGGAAGTGGGCGTAGAAAATGCCCAGGTTTCCGCAATTTTGGCTCTGTTCTCTGATGTCGGCAAAACGGAAATTTTTATTGTAATTTTCCAATTGGCCGTCAGACAGCGAATCTGTGCCGAACTCAATATGTGTTAAACCGGATTTCTGGTAAAGTTTCAGGTCGTCCAAAGTCATCTGGCTTGGCGAAAAATAAGCGCCCCATTGTATGTCGGCTTTACTTTCAATCAGCCTGTTGGCCAATTCCCGGTTGTATTCTTTGTGGATGTTGAAAATGGAATCGGTAAAGAATAAGTACGAAATGCCCTTGGAAAAATAGAGTTCTTCGATGTTATTCACGACTGCCTGGGCGTCCAGCGTACGGACTTTCCGCCCGTCAATCAGCGGATAACTGCAATAGATACAGTTATATGGACAGCCTCGTTTGGTTTGTATATTCAACATCCCGCTTTTCTTCCAGTAATAATCGCACCAGTCATTTTCCACATGCAGCACGGGAGATGAAATGTATTTTGTTCGCCCGTTGATATGGAATGTTCCGTCGGGTTGCCGGTAGGCTAAACCGTCAATGTCCAATGGACTGGAACTGTTTTCCAAGGTAAGAATCAGTTCTTTCAGGGACGCTTCGCCCTCGCCTTTGATGGCGTAATCGGGCTGTAATTCGTTAAATACCAATTCGGGGAAGACGGCGAAACCGGAACCGCCGAGAACAATCGGGGCTTTCGTATTTTCACGCGCAATCCGCATAATCTCCTTATAATGGGAGATAAATATATTTTTTTCGTAAAGATGGGTGGAATCGTCGAAGTTGCGAAGCGAAAGCCCGACTAAACAAAGTTCGTGGTTACGTAAAAAGCCTGCAAACGAATCGTAGCTTTCCAGATTGAAATCGAACGTTTTGATTTCGTATTCGGGAAGGTGGATCGACAAATAACTTACCAAATAGGAAATACCTAACGGATAGACCGGATAGGGAATATGGTAAATGTTTGCCGAGACTAATACGATACTTTTTTTCATGCCTGCTTCCAGAAATTATAAAAGTTAAACCACTGTTCGGGGTACATTTTCACGACGTCTTCCAACACGCGGACGTAAGAGCGCGTCATTTCGTTAATCCGTTCTCTTTTCGGTTTTCCTTCTTGCGGTTCGGGGATGGAAATCACATGAATACGGTAACACGAAGCCGATACTTTCATGACAAAAAGCGCAATCACCGGGACGTTAAACTGCAACGCAAGGACAAATGCGCCTATCGGGAAGTCCGCCTTGCCGTTCAGGAAATCACATTCGAGGCTTTTATCACTTCCGAAAGTCCGGTCGGTGGGCATACTTACCATTTCGCCGTTCGACAGCGCATTGCTGATATGGAAAATATGGGAAAAATCGTCCGTAACCGGAATCAGGCGGACATTATTGTTTTCCAATACTTTCGAGCGGTTGGCCTGCACCACTTGTCCTTCGCCACCGTATATCAGGCTGTTGATACATTTTTTATTCTGTTTCAACAGGTAGCCGCAAAGTTCGGGATTTCCGATATGCGCACCGACGATGATACATCCTTTGGGATCGTTCAGCATTTTAAGAAACAGGTCGTTGTCCGGATTTTCAACCTTAAAGATATTTCGCTGACCGGCGTAAACGGCAAAACGGTCTAACAACATCTGACCGCAACGATAATGGTTATGAGCTGTTTTCAAAAAAGATTTCAGGGGCGGATAGCCGTGTTGCCGACGGAAATAACGGTAGATGGCCAAATAGCCTCTCCGGCCGAAAAGCATAAAAAACGGCACAACAATGAATGACATGAAATAACCGGCACGGACATTGGTCATTGAAAAAAACACTTTCAATGCTTTCAGCAGAAATGAATATCCGGTGGTTACGCCTCCCCAGTCTTTCTCTTTTTTTACCATACGATTGTCAGGCGTTTACTCTTGATTCGATATAATCGTAGAACTCTTTGACGGTTAAGACACGCGCCATCTCTTCGGGTTTAATTTTAAACCCGAATGTTTTTTCGACAATCACGACAATGTCCACAAAATCCAAACTATCCAGGCCCAAATCTTCTCTTAACGTTGCCTCGTCCGTAATGTTCGCCTCAATTTCCATTTCTTCTATCAGGAAATTTTGGGTGAGTGACTCAATTTTTTTTCTTTCCATATTATTACGTTTTTATTTCCGGTATTTACATATAATTAATACACTGTTTGTGCCTCCGAATCCGAAAGAATTGGAGATAAACGTGTTGATATTTTTTTCGGTTGTTTGTTGCAGGATGTGCAGGTTTTCGGAAAATTTGTCCGGCGTTTCAAAGTTGAGGTTCGGCGCCATGAAATCGTTCTGCATCATCAGGATGGAATAGATGGCTTCGCTTGCTCCCGCCATCCAACACTCGTGCCCGGTCATCGACTTTGTCGAACTGACGGGCGTTTTTAATGCCCCGAACAACTTGTCCAAAGCCACCGCTTCGCAGGCGTCGCCTTGCGGGGTGGACGTTGCGTGAGCGTTTATATAGTCTATGTCGCAGGCTTTCAGCCCGGCATCCGCTAAGGCTTTCTCTATCGCAGCCTGAGAGCCGGTTTCACTGGCCTGTGAAATCGGACCGCCATTCGAGGAAAAACCGTATCCGGTTATCTCGCCAAAGATGGTGGCGCCACGTCGAAGGGCGTGTTCCAAATCTTCCAATATCAGGCTTGCCGCACCGCCGCTCGGCACTAATCCGTCACGGTTTACATCAAATGGGCGGGATGCTTTTGTGGGTTCGTCGAGGCGCTTTGAGAAGGCATTGAGTCCGTCGAAACCGGCCATCGAGTAGGTATTTGTTTCTTGTGCGCCGCCACATAACACCATGTCCTGCATACCGCTACGGATAAAAGTGTATCCTAATCCGATGGAATGTGAGCCGCTTGCGCACGCGGCGCTGATAGTCATATTTACGCCCCGCAGTTTGAAGATGGTGGATAAATTCATGGAAACGGTCGAAGTCATGGACTGGAAAATTCCTCCGGCTCCAATCAGCAGGGAATCTTTCTTGTCCTTCATGATTTCGTGGGTTTCAATGATGGCTTGCGCCGAAGCGTCATTGCCGTAAAAAACGCCTATTTCGTTTTGTCCGGGATAATCAGGGTCGATACCGGCGGTTTCCATCGCTTCCCGCGTGGCCATATAAGCATATTCTCCTTCTTCGGAAAGGGACGAGCGCAAACGGCGGTCGAGCAATCCTTTTAAAACAGGGCGTTCGACGATTCCCGTCAAAGGGGAATGATACCCATACTCCAAGCGTGCGGGGTCTATGCCGATACCGGATTTGCCCTGACGCAAGGAGACGGTTACCTCGCCTGCATTTTTGCCGATGCAGGAATAGATGCCGATGCCTGTGATTACTACCCGTCTGTTCATGCCGTCTATCAGGAGTAAATACCTCCGTTAATGGATATTACTTCTCCTGTGATATAGGCCGCTTCGTCGGACGACAAAAAGCCGACTAACGCCGCCACTTCTTCCGGTTTGCCGAAACGTCCCAAAGGAACAGTCGCTTTGAGCGCCGCTTCGTCCAAGTCTTTCGTCATATCGGTGCTGATGAAACCGGGAGCTACGGCATTGACCGTCACTTTCCGTGCGGCCACTTCCTGCGCAAGCGCTTTGGTGGCGCCGATGACCGCCGCTTTCGCCGCCGAATAATTCGTCTGTCCCGGCAATCCTTTCAATCCGGATAGCGAAACGATATTGATGACACGTCCGCTCCGGTGCATCAACATGCCTTTCAGCGCCCGGCGGGTGACATAGAAAAATCCGTTCAGACTGATGTCGATGACGTCTTTCCACTGCGAATCTTGCATGAAAATCATCATCGCGTCCTGTCGGATGCCCGCATTATTGACTAAAATCCCGATGAAATCGTCCGGATGCTGCGCACTCCATTCATCCAATGCCTTATCGACGGCTTCCACGTCCGAAACATTGAACGGCAGTAATTCGGCGCTTACGCCTTTTTCTTCTACCAACCGTTTGGTTTCCAATGCAGCCTCTTCGTTCGAAGCATAATTGATAATGATTGGATAGCCTTTCGCCGCCAATTCGATACATACAGCCCGCCCAATACCACGGGAACCCCCTGTCACTAACGCATATTTCATTCTAACCTGTTTTTTTTAGCACACCCTTTTTTTCCTCATTGAAAAAGGGTTTCATTTTTAGTGGCGCAAAAATACAAAAAAAAATCGAGAAAAAAGTAGATAGGCCGTTTAAACCACAAAGAACATACGGTAGAAAGCGGAATAAAGAAACCTTTGGCGGTTTTTGCTAAGAAAAATTACGAATCCTGGAGGGGGTGGATATGTGAGCATGTTCGTTTTTTTTTCATGTAAAATAAACTTTTAGCGAAATAATTTTATTTACGTCGAAAAAATATCTAATTTTGGCTGTTTAAAACAAGTGTTTTTAGAAATTGGTTATACGTGTGATAATTATTATTTTAACAATATAGATAACGTAAAAAACGAACGAAAAATGAAAAAAAGATGGATGATTTCGCTGGTGGCACTGGGTATTTTGTTGTCCTGCGGAGAGAAAAAAGAAGTAAAATTGACGTCCGGCCTGGAAAAAGCGGACTTTGTATCGGAAGTAGCAGGAAAGCCGACGGCTTTGTATGTATTGAAAAATGCGAATGGCATGGAGGTTTGCGTAACCAATTATGGCGGTCGCATAGTGTCGGTCATGGTGCCCGACAAAAACGGGAAACTGACGGATGTGGTATTAGGGTATGACAAGATCGCTGATTACATAGCATCGGACGGGAATTTCGGCGCTTTGATCGGTCGTTATGGAAACCGGATTGCAAAAGCGAAGTTCACGTTGAACTCAGTTGAGTATCAGTTGCCGGAGAACAACAACGGGAACTGTCTGCATGGCGGGCCGGAAGGTTTCCACGTACAGGTATGGGATGCCGTACAGCCGGACGACAAGACATTGAAACTGACCTATCTGTCGAAAGACGGAGAAGCCGGATTCCCCGGAAACCTGAATGTAACCGTCACGTATTCGGTGACCGACAACAATGCGCTTGATATCCGTTATGAGGCGACGACCGACAAACTGACGGTTGTCAATCTGACCAATCACAGCTATTTCAACCTGTCGGGAATACCCGGTTCCCAGATAATGGATCACCTGATTCAGATCAACGCCGACCGTTATACGCCGGTAAACGAATTGTTGATACCGACGTCCGAACTGGCTCCGGTGAAAGACACGCCATTGGATTTACGTAAATTGATTCGCATTGGCGATAAGATTCGTGAGCCGTTTGAACAAATGATCAGGGGACGCGGTTTTGATCATAACTGGGTGCTGAATACGGCAGGCGACATTTCAAAACCGGCAGCTAAAGCCGTCAGTCCGGAGAGCGGAATCGTTCTGGAAGTTTTCACCAACGAGCCGGGCGTTCAATTCTATACAGGTAACGCTATGAATGGCAAGGATAATGGCAAATTTGGCGTGAATTATCCCTTACGGGGTGCGCTTTGTCTGGAGACACAACATTATCCGGACAGTCCGAATCAGCCGACTTTCCCGACTACGACACTCCGTCCGGGAGAAAACTATTTAAGCCGTTGTATTTATCGATTCTCTGTTGATAAATAAACGCTGTTGAGATAAAAAAAGACCGGACGACAGGTTCATCCTGTCGTTCCGGTCTTTTATCACACGTTTTTTTAATACATAAACATAATACACATGAAATATTTATTAATGTATAACAGTTCAACGTTTGGAAAAGTCTTTTTGATGGGTTTCTTCTGTTCCTTTATCGCGATGGGCATAAATGCTCAAAAGGTTGTGAAACTATGGGACGGGAATCCGCCTGTAAGTAACGGGATTACGGCAGCCGAAAATACCGATGCAAATTTTTGGATTACG
>JAISJX010000423.1 GCA_031261145.1 Tannerella sp. | reverse complement strand
ATAATATGGCAAAGATACTGATTATTTTTGGTTTTATCAAAAAAAACAGTATCTTTTCAAACAAATTTATTAACGGATATGCACAGAGGTCGAAAGCAAAATGGTGTTTCAATCTTTCCGGAGGTATCGGGTACGATGTTGCAAGCGCTACTGACAATGAAAAAGACTTAATTGATATGGGATTTACAACATAAATTATGACACTTAGGGTTTTAATTCACACTCAAACTCCCATTTTCCGGAGCCGGATTGCTGCGACGTTCCGTTCGGTAGGATGACGGTTGCTTTGGTGTTTACGGGAATGTTTACCGACAGATGAAACCGATTGTTTTCCCGTTTCCATTCTACCGAGATAGTTCCGTAGAGGGTTTCGTGGTCGGCTTTTACGTAAGTCAGGTCGCCTGCTACATGGGGTTGAATTGTAAACTCCTTGAAACCGGGAGTTGAAGGCTCAATGCCGGCGAGACTGCGGAAAAACCATTCGTCGATTTGCCCCATCATGAAATGATTCCATGAATTGCCTTTGCGGGGGTCCCATTGTTCGGTCAGGGTCGTAACGCCAAATTTCAACTGAAAACCGTATCCGGGAGCCTCTTCGTGATTGTTCATCAGGTACATCAATTCGTTTTCACCGTTCAACGCCAGCGCCTGAAAAAGATAGCGGTTGCCCACATCGCCGGTTGTCAGACGGTTGCCGTGAGCGCGGATGTCCGCTTTCAGGTTTTCCATCACCGCCTGTTTGTATTGGGATTCTACGATTCCCATAAAGATGGCTACGGCATTGCAGAACTGACTTCCCGTCCCATATTGCCGGGTGTCTTTGTTGAAAAATTTATCGTTAAAAGCCTTTCGTATGTCTTTTGCCAAAGTGACGTATTTCTTTTCATCGGAAGATTTGCCGAGCATTTTTGCCGCTTCTGCCAGCAGATAGACGGAATAATAATAATGCGACGTTGCCGATACTTCGATGGGACTGTTTTTGGAATATCCGGCGGCGTGCTCGCCATAATCGTACCAGTCGCCCAATCCGTGCGACACGATATGTCCGGATGATTTGGACGTCAGGTAATCGGTATATCGTTTCATCACGTCGTAATATTTCCGTATCAACGAATTGTCGCCGTAGAAACGGTAATACATCCACGGGACAATGACCGCGGCGCTACCCCATTCGGGAGAATCGGTGAAATCATCACCGAAAACCACATATTCGGGTACAATGCTGGGAACTAATCCGTTAGTCCGCTGACCGTTGGCAATGTCTTCCATCACCTTGGGGAAAAATTGCGTCAAATTCCAATTGTAAAGCAACCCCGGTCCGTTGAGATGGGTTTCTTCCAACCAACCTAACTTTTCGCGGTGCGGACAATCTGTAAACACCGCTTGCATATTGCTTTTGACCGCATTTTTAATCAGGATATGCGCCCTGTTAAAGAGTTCGTTGGAAGATTCAAAATGTCCGTTTTCAGGGACAGAATTATAAATAAAGTGCGATTTCACATCCACAATCAGCGGCTTATCCGTTCCGACGGACGATAAAACATCCGCTCCGTCAATCTGAATGTATTGAAATCCATAATAGGAAAATTCGGGAAACCATTCTTCAATTTCCTCACCTTTAAGGGTATAGGAATAGAAATGCGGACTTCCCGATTGTTTTTGAGACACCTTGCCGGTTTCCTTATCCAAGAGTTCGCCGACGGTCAACTGAATCGTCTGTCCTTTTTTACCGATGACCTTAATGCCCGGATAACCGGAGAGATTTTGTCCCATATTCAGAATGTACGAACTATCGACTTTGGTCATGGAAACGGCTCCATATTGTTCCAAGCAGCGAACGTTAGTCAATTGTTGCGCCTGAAGTTTTCCCTGCGGCGCTTCCTGAACGACCACCGGTTTCCATGCCTTATCATTAAATCCGGCTTTGTTCCAAGCGGTTTGTTCCAAGCGGGCGTCATAATCTTCCCCGCCATAAATATCATTGAAAGTGATGGGGCTGAGGTCGTATTTCCATGATTTATCCGAAGCGATTACCTCCGTTGTCCCGTCTTTGTAATACAAGTGCATTTCGAAAAACAGGGTTGGAGGACCAAATGAGACCCAGAGCTTCCTGTAACGGTTTCCCACCGCATTATAAAAACCGTTTCCCAACAGGACGCCAATAACATTTTCTTTTTCCTGCAATAGCGTATCTAATTGATATGTATTGTAATAAACCGTTTTATCATAATCGCTAATTGCAGGCGTAAAGAGGTCTCGACTTACTTTTTCTCCGTTAAGGAATAAGTTATAATGTCCTAATCCGGAAGCATAAACAACCGCCTTTTCGACGGGTTTTGAAACATTGAATGATTTCCGCAACAAAATACTGCGCAAGGCAAGCGGATGAAGATTTTCATAGAGCGCTTTGTTTTCCTCTTTGTTCAAAGACGGATTGTGAAAATTACGGCGTCCCACAGGCAAATTTGATTCGGCTCTTGTTACAGCGCCAATCCATTGGGTATTAGCAGAAAACGCAGGAGCCGTTTCAAAGAATACGGGTTCGCTTTCCGTTTCCGTTTCCTTTCCTTGATTATCCCAAACTTTGACATGCCAATAATAGCGTGTGGCGGGCTGTAGTTTTTTTCCGCCAAACAAGATGAATTGGCTTTGTCCTGATTTGACTTTGCCGGAGTTCCAGACCTCATTTTTCTCCGATGAAGATACTATGATTTGATAGGCGGTTTGCCGGTCGCCTTGCACATCCGAAAGCAGTTTCCATCCAAAACGGGGATGTTCGGTTTCGATTGCTAACGGATTAGTCATCATTTCGCAAGTCAGAGCCGTTGGAGTCATCTTTGCCTGAAGATTGACAGAGAAACAGAGGAATAAAATCAGAGCGATAAAGTTGTTTTTTTTCATTTTCATGGACGCTTTCATATAATTTTAAAATTTTGACGCCACAAAGATAATGTTTTTTTTACAAATTAAAAAAAAATAATCTTCTACGTTTCATTATCGTTCCGCTTCGATGATGTCGATAATTTGCTCCGTTTTCTCCGCTAACAGATAATCAACCAAGAAGCCGAGTTCATTGGCCAATTCCTGCGGATTTCCGAAATAGCCGCCGGAACTCCACCGAAGTTTTCCGTCCGCATCTATAATCATTTTATGCGGGATGCCATTGACGCCAAAACCGGCTTTGGCATATTTATAGTAAAAAGAACTGTTCTTTTTTCCATCTCCGTCATAAAGCACATCGAACGGATAGCCTTTATCTTTCAAAAACCGGTCGATAGCCTGCTTATAATTCGGGCTGGTTTCTAAAGTTGAAACAAAGAAAAACGCCACATTGGGATTGTCTTTATATTTGTTCACAGCCATTTGCATACCCGGCATCGCGGCTTTGCATGGAGAACACCAGGTAGCCCAGAAATCCAAAATGATCACTTTTCCTTTCAGCTTCGCCATGTCTATGATTTCGCCTTTCGGATTTTCCAAAACAAACGGTTCGATGTCTTTCTTAATCAGTTTACTTTTCAGTTCCTCTTCTTTCTTTTCTACGTATTCTTTGGAACGAAGCGTATTTACATATTGCTCAAATCCGTCTGCCGGATTTTTCTTGATAAAATCGGCTTTCAAAGTTTCCAACATTTCAGGCGTTGCGGCATCTTCCCGGATACTTGCCCCGATAAACGGCGCCACCAAAGCAGGATAATTATTGGCTATGAGCAATTTAGTATATAATTCATTAAACGCAGACACTTTACCTTGAAAATAATCTTTAATAGATTCCATGATTTCCTGAGCTTTTTCGGTTGCGCCTGTATGGTATAACACTTCGGCATGCGTAAGTGCATAACCGCGAAAATCAAACCGGACTTCCGCCTCCCATTGCAAAGGAGAATAACGTTTGTTTGATTGTGCTATGTAATACAAATCTTCACCCTGTTTGCTTCGTTTGAGCGCTTCGCTGTATATGGCATCAGAATAAGGACGCAATTCGTCGTAAGTCTTCAGTCCGTGTTTGA
>JAISJX010000078.1 GCA_031261145.1 Tannerella sp. | reverse complement strand
CCTGATTGACTCCGCCGTAGAACGAGGCGCCCATATAGCCGTTGCCGAGATGCAACGACTGAGTGTTCCAGTCTTGAGCCGGATAGTTGTACCAGATGGTTTCATCGGGCGTGATATTTTGCCCGAATACTGTGGAGATGTTTATTCCGAAGAATAAAACAAGTGAAATAATTTTTATACGATTCATATTGAAATTTATTTAATTATTAATTTTTAACTCATTTTCTCGGTTTGTTTCCTAACCACAATTCCAAAACACCCCCTTTGGCATAATCTTCGTGACTAAATCCTATCTGTTTGAGTGGCTTATTATTTAATTTCATTTTTTGGATGTAACAGTTTTCGGCAGAGTTGTTATTGACCTTTATTTTAAACTCTTTTCCCGCATAATATTCGGGATTCAACCGGATGGTTATTTCATCGAAAACCGGACTCGTTATCTCATAACCGGGATTTTGAGAACAGGTTCCCTGTAAACTGAACAATCCCAATGACATCAACGCACTTACACCGCTCATCTGTCCCTGGTCTTCATCGTGTCCGCCATAACCGGCATTGGGAGATGTGCCGCCATACGCCTGCTCATTCACCTTGCGCACCCAATATTGCGACAGCCAAGGTTTTCCGGCATAATTAAATACATGCGCGTTGGAACAGCCCGGCTGATTGGCATAACTCACATAGCCTTCGCCGTAACCGAAGACAAAATCATCCTTTTCCGATTGCTCAAAGGCATAGTTCAACTTATCGCAGAGCACACTTTCGCCGCCCATTAATTGTGCTAATCCGGAAATATCTTGAGAAACGGAAAAAGTTGCCTGCCAAGCATTCGATTCTACCCAGCCCAATTCCTTTAACGGATCGTCGTGCAGCCAGTTACCTTTATCGTCTTTCGGAAAAATCAGTTTTTGGTCGGGACGATAAAGCGTTTTCCAACCTTGTGAACGTTTCAGATAATAGGCAGCCGTATCTCTCATGCCCATTTTGGATGCCATTTGTGATAAAGCCCAATCCTGGAAACAGACTTCGAGCGTAATTTCCGCATTACCGGGATAATAACCGTTTTCGATATAAAACTGTATCTCTTTAACCCAGCCTACCATACCGCCGGGTTGATGACTGTCCATCATGGCTTTTAGGGCTTGTTGGGGAGTGGTTTTTGTCAGCATATTTTTCTGATACGCACAGGCTATCAACGGAGTAGCGGGACAACCGCTCATAATCCATGAATAACCGCCTCCATTGGGACCTCGAGGCAGGAGACCGCCATTTTCGGCATGTTGCACTAAAGAGGCAGCAAAATCGTCCAACACTTCGGGCCAAGCCAAGCCCCAGAGTATATTCAGGTTCCATTGCGTCAGCCAAAAAGCGTCGGAATTGTAGATATGGAAACGGGGAACGCCATTTTTATCCTTGGGTAAAGTCTTTTTTTTGAATACCGTTTCGGGAGGATTCGCAGTGTATTCTGTGTTGTCGGGATAATCGCCCGAAGCATCGTCCAATTTGTGACGACCTAACAATACGTGCCACAGGTCGGTATAGAATTTGATTTGCTGTTCGGCTGTTCCGCCTTTGACGTCAATACGTCCCAACCAATCGTTCCATTCTTTCTGCGAGGCTTGGCGTACGGCGTCAAAATTCCATCCGCTGCCGTCGGTAACCATATTGTTGCGGGCGTTTTCTATATTCGTGTAGGAGATGGCGCACTTCACCTGAATGGCATCACCGGCTTTGACGTTGTAACGGGCAGCAACTCCTGCTGTGGGTGAATCTTTGTATCCTAAAGGATAGCGAGGGGTCAATGTATCAACGCCTTGCAAGTTGGTTACATTACTCAACCGTTCTTTGTCCACCCAGCCGTTCAACTGCTCAAAAGGTTTGTCGAAGCGGATAACAAAATAGATACGTATATTCTTGGGACCATACCAGAGACGACCGGTTGTATTGACGGAACCTTCCAGTTCCGTTTCGCTCACCTTGGTCAGGCGGCAATCGGTCATGGTGGCGGTTGAAACATATCCGCCCAAATTGAGCAGAATATCCGCCACTGCATTTTTTGTACTGCGAAAACGATAGAAACTGACTCTGTCGGTGGCTGTTTGTTCCGCCCAGATTCCATGGTCTTGCAAGAACATCCGTTGGTAGCCGGGTTGCACAATCTCTCCATCGTGAGAAAAGGTTGATTTCCACGATTGCTCGCCTCCCGTCGGGTCGATATTGCCGGTAACAGGCATCAGTGTAATGCCCGACAGCATCCAGCAATGCACTTGCGGAAAGCCCAATACTTCGTTGGAATTATAATTATAGCCTCCGCCGAACTGGTTTTTGTTGCGGGTGAGCGGCGCGGCGGAAATCATTCCGAACGGCTGACTACCGGTAACGAAAAAGAAATAACGTCCGCGATTTGTTTCAATATAGGGGTCCACTTTGGATACATAGTCGGCGTAGTCTTCGGGTGAAGGATAGACCTCTATTTCCGAGAATCCGAGAGTGGGTCCGTCGGCATCAGTCGCTTCAAACTTCACCCATTTCACCCGCCGAGCGGAGAAATCCACCACTTTTGCCATGCCGTTGTTGGGGATGGAATACACACTGACACGACTGCCGTCGCTGAAATGCAAAGTTCCTCCGGCAGTATGGCTTTTCAACGACGGGCGGTCAAACAATATTATCCGGTTGATGCTCCGAGGCTGCTCCCATTCCAATTGAATCCATGGATAATTCACCATATCCGCATTTCTCGAACCTCCGTTTGATGCCCATTCACCTGTATCTTCAATGCCAATCAGCCCGTCGCACACTTTGTTGCAACCGTATGCATCGCTGAACTCGGATGATGCGGTCACTTTCGCCTCCGGCGCAATATTGTAGGGAGTCGCCCACAAGGCGCCACTCATACATAGTGATAATAAAAATAAATTTATTTTTTTAGTATTCATGTTTATTTTTTTAGTACATTCCCACAATCGGGCGTAAAACATCTATTTCTTTCTTGTCGGAAATCATTATGTAGAGATACAAACCTTCCGGATCCAGACTGTCCATCACCAAACGCAGTTCGTCGGGCGTAAAAGAACCCCGGATAAGCATTGATTTATGGGCGTTCTGTATCTGTTGAAAATAAGGAATCATGGTGGCGACGGGAGGTCCGCCCACATCGTTATTGACTTCAAAACATTTCAAAGTAGGAATATCCAAGATTTCGTCTAATGCCATCATACTGGTAGAATGTAAGTGCATAAACGCGCTGCCGAAATGCGAACCGATTCTTTCGTCTATGTTTTTGATAAAATCCCTGTAAATATCAGGCGACAGCGAAGCAAGCGCATCTTCTTGCAGACGTGTTATCGGTTCGGGCGCCCAAAGACTGTATTGCGCATCGAAATAGCCGCCGTGAAACAAGGGTATCCGCTTCCATGCTTCCTTGGTAACATCAATAAAGAAGTCGCCCATTTTTTCAAGGAAAACATGCGTTGGTTCGGGTTCAAGCATCAAATCGAAAACCGCTTGTTCGTGACCGCGCAATGTTACCAAATAATCAACCGGACCGTTCAGCATACCGTGCGAAACAGGGTATCTGCCGGCAGCGTGTTTCACCAATACATCAATAAATTCAATGTATTTTCTGAACCAGGGGGCATTCCGGTCGAAATGAATGTTTTCCATTTCTTCCCAGGAAAGATTCATGTATTCTGCTACTACATTTCCGGGAAGCACCTTCATCGCGCTGCCAAGCATCCCATCGCCCCACATGAGCATTTGTGCAGGACAGGCGCCGCGCAAAATATCGTCATCTATTGTTTCGCCCTCACGCAACAAGGCTTCCTGATCTTCTAAAAAATCTTCAGGAATAACCATATTAGGGGTTAAAGGGGCATCTTTCGCCCACGACGCGCTTGCCTTAAACTCGTCCAATGGAAACCAACTCTTGAATGAAAAACCAACCAGGGGTCTTTCTACACTTTCCCTGCTCCAGAACTTTTTGTAACGTTCTATTTTCGCCGGATCATTACCATATTCGTATTTCATATCTTTTTTTAATTATGAGTTATGAATTATTATTCGTTTATCTGATTTCAACAATTGTTTTCCTTTTGCAAAAACGACAGGCGTTTTTATTCCTTTGGGAACTGAGATTTCCGCTTTTGTCAGTTGTCCGTATTCCCAAGACATATTGATAACATATCCACCTTTGGCGCATAAGCCTTTCATTTCGCCTTCGGGCCACTCTGCCGGAAGAGCGGGAAGCAGGTAAAGGTGGTTATCTTCGGCTTGGAGCAGCATTTCGGCGAAGATTCCCGGCGTTGCCATTGAAGCGTCCACCTGCATGGGATAGTTCGACGGCGGTATAGCCGACAGGGTGTGTACATCGTACCATAAGGGATTGAAAGGTTGACAGGTCATCCCGTTTTCCAAACCGGTTTGCTTTTGCAGCGTATTGTAAATTTTGATAGCCCGCTCGCCGTCGTGCAGTCGCGCCCAACATGCCGAACGCATCGCCATCGACCAGTTACCGCCTGTCCATGACCATATCGGTTTGATAAAGCCTTCGTCGCGCATGTTCAGTGACACTTTGGCTGCTTCCGCCAATTCCGGAGTCTTGTTTACGGAAATCATTTCGCCCGGATAAACAGCGTAGAGGTGTGAGATATGACGGTGATGGTCGCGAGCATTGTCGTAATCGTAAATCCATTCCTGCAACTGTCCGTATTTTCCTGTTTTTAAGGGTTGCAGTTTGTTTCGTGCAGCAATCACTTTGTTACGAAACTCCTTATCGGTATTCAAGGCTTCCGATGCTTTTATGACATTGGTAAAGAGGTCGTAAATCATCTCAATATCCTGAAATCCGGGGACTGTATAGATGCGTTTGCCATCCACATTGCCGGGTTCGTTGTCGTGGTCGGAATATTTTCGGATTGATCCGTCAGCTTCTATCTGAATGGCATGTTCGGCAGAAACAGTGGGAAGACTGAGCAGTTTACCATCCTTTTCCGTTAGATTTTCGAGCCAGAACTCCGCGGCTTCTTTCAGTATCGGATAAGCTTTATCTTTCAGATAGCCGGTGTCGCCGGTATATTCGTATTGCGACCATACATGCCGGCAATGCCAGGAGGAACCCATGGTGTAGAGTCCCCATTTAAGCATGGTGCCCGGAGCGGTGTAATGCCAGATGTTGCCGACCGTGTGGCTGATCCATCCCTTCGTTCCGTAGTAGGCTGCCGCAGTTTCTCTTCCTTTGGGCACGAGCGCTTCTATCCAGTCGATATACGCCTGCTGACATTCGGGCAGATTGGTGGGACCGCAGCCCCAATACATTTCCTGTAGATTCACGTTACTCTGAAAGTTTCCTTCCCAGGTAGCATGTTCGGTTCCGTTCCAGACGCCTTGCAGATTGGACGGCAGGGTGCCGGGACGCGATGCGCTGATTATCAGGTAACGCCCCAGATTAAAATACAGGGCTTTCAGGTTGGAATCATCTGTATTGCCTTCTTTCAAGATAGCAAAGCGTTCGTTGAAAGGCAATTTTGCCATATCGGGATTACCAACTAAGGTGAGTTTCACACGGTCGTACAGGTTTTTGTAATCTTTTACGTGCGTATCTTTCAACGCTTGATACCCTTTTGCAATGGCGGAAGATATGTTTTTTTGTGTTTCGGCAACCGGGTCAACGCCTTTGAAGTTCACCCCGTCGGTTTTGTATTCGGTGTCGATAGCATAGACTAGGGTGACATTGTCGGCGCCGTTCACGCTCAGTTTGTTGTCACGAAAAGCGACAGCTCCGCCTTCGGGTATCAAGGCAATGCGAATACAGAATCCCAGCCCGTTGATTTTCAGTTTGCCGGAAAAAGTCAGTTCATGCGCCTTTTCGCGAACCGTATAGTTTAAATCGTCCTGTCCATGTACCAATGGGTGGTCAACATCAAAGGATATTTTTCCTTTTTGGTCGGCAGAAAACCGGCATACCAATACTTTGTCGGGATAACTGCAAAAATACTCGCGCCGGTAGTTTGTTCCGTCCAATCGGTAGGATACATTTCCCAATGAGTTAGCCAAATCCAATGCACGGACATACTCTTTTACTTCGCCGTTCTGACGGGAGAAGTTCAACACTAATTTTCCGACAGTGGAGAAATAACCGAAACCATTAAAATCGCCGCTCAGATGTTTGTGACACAAGGCATCGGCTTCGGCAAATTTGTCTTCGAGAATCAATTGGCGTATCTGGGCGATGTTTTCTTTGCCGCCTTTGATTATCCCGTAATTAAAATTTTCGGTTACATTGGGACCACCGGCAAAAAATGTTTCTTCGGCAATATCCAAACATTCCTGATTGACTCCGCCGTAGAACGAGGCGCCCATATAGCCGTTGCCGAGATGCAACGACTGTGTGTTCCAGTCTTGAGCCGGATAGTTGTACCAGATGGTCTCATCGGGCGTGATATTTTGCCCGGATACTGTGGCGATGTTTATTCCGAAGAATAAAACAAGTGAAAATTTATTCATACTTTTTAATTTTATCTTTCATTTTTTATCAGTTCATTTAAGTCATAGACGGGACGCTCTATTTCATACGGAATGGGACGTTTGGAATAAGTTTGAAAAAAGAGCAAACTTCCTGATTTCCATCTGAGGGCGTCTAATGCTTGAATTTTCAACTTATATTGAACGGCTTCAAAACGTTCTTTATCAATTTTATTTCCTATCCGATCCCATGTTTTTTGGAAATCGCGAGTCTGATTCACTCCGGTGTCATACAGGTAACACAATTCGTCCCAAAGCGTTTTTCCGTTTTTCATTTTGTAATCCCATGAACAGTGGTGGAAAAACAGCAGCAAATTCTCCGGACAGGTATTGATGTCGTCATACAAATTGCGCAAGGC
>JAISJX010000049.1 GCA_031261145.1 Tannerella sp. | reverse complement strand
TCGCCGGAAACCCTGCATCAGGTCATGATTTTGATGAGTGATCGGGGACTTCCGGCTAACCTTCGCCAACAACACGGTTTCGGAAGCCATACGTTCAGCTTTATTAACAAAGAAGGGGTTCGGTATTGGGTGAAATTCCACTTTAAATCCCAGCAAGGCATTGCCACTTTGACGAATGCTGAAGCCGCAGAAATCGTTGGAAAAGACAGGGAAGCCTCACAGCGCGACTTGTTTGAACACATTGAAATCGGCGATTTCCCGCGTTGGAAAATGTGTGTGCAAATCATGCCGGAAGCGGAAGCCAAAACCTATCGCTTCAATCCGTTTGACATCACCAAAGTTTGGAGTCAGAAAGATTATCCGCTGATTGAAGTGGGCATTTTGGAATTGAATCGCAATCCCGAAAATTATTATGCGGAGGTAGAACAGGCGGCTTTTGCACCTTCACACGTAGTTCCGGGCATTGGCTGGTCGCCCGACCGGTTGCTGCAAGGACGAATTTTTGCCTACACGGATGCTCAAAATTATCGTTTAGGCGTGAATGGCGAAAGTTTGCCCGTGAATGCGCCCAAATGCCCGGTACATAATTACCACCACGACGGCGCCATGCGTTTCGACGGCAATCACGGTGGCGCAGTAAACTATGAACCAAACAGTTCCGGCGGCCCCGTTGAGGACAAGACCCTCAATGAACCCCCGCTGCTGCTGGAAGGCGACGCTTTCAATTATGACCATCGCAGCGATAAGGATTATTATACCCAACCGGGTGATTTATACCGTTTAGTCCCCGAAGATGAGAAGAAACACATAGCCTCCAATGTAGCGGAAGCCATGGATGGGGTGCCGGAAGACACCCGCGTAAGGGCTATCGCCCGTTTCTACCAGGCCGACGAACGTTGCGGAACCGATATAGCGGCTCTTCTGGGAATAGACATCTCCCTTATTAAGGAAGAGGTAAAATGCCAACAGGAGGAATAATAACCAGGGTCTCATAAGCACGCAGATAAAGAAGAAAACGCAGATTATTATAATATTGATAATCTGCGTTTATCATTCATACAACTAAATTCCATCTCTCAAAAATCGAAACAGTTGTGAATATCAGTAATAATAACTCATCAGTCCCAATCCTTGATTGGATTAGACAAGTTTGTTTTATTGAAAGAAAAACCGTACCTTTGTAACGATATTAGATAATAAAAACAGTAATAAAATTAATTGTTATGATCAATCAATTATTATTAAATCGAATTACAATGGATACGGGTGTTTGTAATGGAAAACCGGTCATTCGGGGAATGCGTTTTACCGTATCACAGATGTTAGAATTGGTTGCCTCCGGCATGACCTTCGATGAAATTCTGGCAGATTACCCCTATATCAATCGTGAAGATATATCCGCTTGTCTGTTATATGCTTCATCTATAACAAATAATAAGGGAATGGTATTGACCGGCGAAATTGCTTAAGATGAAATTATGCTTTATAGTAGATACTCAACTACCTCCTTCTTTGGCAGAGTTCTTGCGAAGAAGAGAGTTTGATGCAACACATGTTATTGATTATCCTAAAGGTGTCTTAACTTCGGATGAAGAAATAATTGCTATTGCAAAAGAAGAACTTAGAATTGTAATTACCAAGGATAGTGATTTTATGGACTATTATTTTTTAAGAGGCTTTCCTCCGGCTGTATTATTATTGCAATTAGGAAATATCAAGAACAGTGAGTTATTTGCATTTCTTGATAAACAAGTAAATCAACTAAAGTCTCTTTATGAAGAAAGTATAGAAAGATTAATAATTGTTCGTAAAGACAGAATAATTTTCTTTTGAGGAAAACTCCGGTATAATAATTTATCAGCGGAAAGTATATGTAATTAGTAAAAAAAAGAAAATATCGGAATAAAAATATAAATATTTTGAGAATTGGTTTAATTATTGAAACTTGAAATCCTAAATTAGTGCGGAATCATTTATTTAGTGTATTTTTGCACACAGAAAAAAATATGTGTTCGTGAAAAAATGGGTTCGTTTTTTGTTGTTCATAATGACTGCTATATGTTTTATGTCATGTAGTACGACGAAATATGTGGGTGAGAACCAATACCTTTTGGACAAGGTGAAGATTACGTCGGACAGCAGTATCGTCAAAGTGGGCAATATAAAATCTTACCTGCGGCAGCAACCGAACTATAAGGTGTTCGGACTGTTGAAATGGCCGTTGTATGTGTATAACTGGTCGGGACAGAATGAGAAGAACTGGCTGAATAAGCAACTCCGACGGGTTGGCGAGGAGCCTGAAATCATGGATACTACCTTGGTGGAACAGTCGTGCAACGAATTTGAACGCTACATGATTAACAAAGGATACCTGTATGCCGAAATTACGGCAAACATTGATACCTCTGTGCGGAAAAAAGCGGTTGTGAATTATCATATCATCCCGAATGAACCTTTCCATATCCGTCAGTATCAGACCATAATTGATGATTCCCGGATTGACAGTATCGTTCATTTGCAAGCGCCCAAGATGTCATGGATAAAAACTTTATTCCGTTCGACGCCTGAAGAATACACACCGCTGGTTCATGAAGGCGATTTGTTCGACCGCGACATCTTGAACAAGGAACGGCAGCGTATGACTACTTTGCTGCGGCGCAGGGGATATTATGCGTTTAACAGCGAATATATTAATTTCGTTGCGGATAGCGCTTTCAACCGGAATCTGGTTGATTTGGATATGGTTGTCAAGCCTTTTAGATATACCGGCGCCGACGGCGTGATGGAGGAACGGGCGCACAAACCGTATTATATCAACCATGTCAGCATTGTTACCGATTACGATCCGTTGAATATGAGCGGTAAAGCGCTTACGCCGGTCGATTCGGTATTGAAACGGGATTTGTGGATTTATTACGAAAAAAAAGGGCGCAGCATTCATCCGGGAGTATTGGAGGACAGGAATTTCATCGTTCCCGGACGGCTGTATAACGAACGGCATATCGAACAGACGTATTCTTCTTTTTCGGCGTTGACGGCGTTGCGCCACGTCAATATCCGGTATGATGAATTTGAGGAAAATGACACGTTGAAATTGAATTGCACGATTCTGACGGCGCCGGCAAAAACGCAAGGCGTTGGTGTGGAGGTGGAA
>JAISJX010000325.1 GCA_031261145.1 Tannerella sp. | reverse complement strand
GAACTTGCCATTGCCAATATTGTCAGAAGCGTTTATGTGGTGATGTTTATCCCGGTCAACTCATTGGCTACGGCTACCAATACGCTGGTAAGCAACACGATGGGAGCCACGAAAATATTGGAAGTGATTCCCTTGATCCGTAAGATTTCTAAGATTTCGTTCGGGGTAATGGTATGTTTTGCAACAGTTTTATGCCTGTTTCCGCACGCTATCCTGTCCATCTACACCAATGACCCCTCGTTACTATCGGCTTCTGTCCCTTCACTTTATGTGATTGCCGCTGTTTCGTTGATTTGTTCGGTGGCAGTGATTGTTTTCAATGGTTTATCGGGAACGGGCAATACTCGTCCGGCGTTTATCCTTGAAGCAGGAATTCTGGTAGTCTATGTGTTATACCTTTATATCGTGGGTATCCGGATGCGCCAACCCGTACATATCTGCTACATAGTCGAATTAGTGTATTTTATCGGTTTATTGGCCTGTTGTATTTTGTATTTTCGGTTCGCTCGCTGGGACAAAAAGAAAATATAATCGCTTTAAATTTTTCTGTTTAAAAATAAATCACTATTTTTGTTCGCTTCAAAAATAAAATTGAGTAATAACAACAAGAATAAAATATTGAATCTATGAAATTTGTCGTATCAAGTTCAGCTTTATTAGCACGTTTGCAATCTATCAGTAAGGTACTTGCATCCAAAAACACTTTGCCTATCCTGGATAGCTTCCTTTTTCAGTTGGAAGAAAACAAACTGACCATCACCGCTTCGGATGTTGAAACCCGTTTGGTGACGAGTGTGGACGTAGAAAGCACCGAAGGTACCGGTCTTTTTGCCATTTCTGCCAAAATGTTGCTGGAGCCATTGAAAAAATTGCCGGAGCAACCGCTGACATTCAGCATCAACGATGAAAATATTGAAGTTTTCATCTATTTTGCAAACGGTAAATATAACTTTATCGGGCAAAAAGGGGACACTTATCCCAAGCAAAAACCATTGAGCGAGACGGCAGTAACGTTCTCGACGGAGTCGCAAATCCTGCTGAGCGGCGTCAGCCGCACGCTTTTTGCCACGGCGGAAGACGAACTTCGACCGGTAATGAACGGTATCTACTTTGATATCCTGTCGGATAAAGTAACGTTTGTTGCATCCGACGGACACAAGTTGGTTCGCCAATCCAATAACACCGTGCAGATTGAGGGACGCGCTTCGTTTATCCTGCCTAAAAAACCGGCGAACTTGCTGAAATCGTTGCTTGGAAGAAACAGCGATCCCGTTAAAATTCAGTTTGATGAAAACAACGCCTACATAACTACGGAGCATTTCGAGATGGTTTGCCGTTTGATTGAAGGACGTTATCCGAACTACAACAGCGTGATTCCGCAAGACAACCCGAATAAAATAATGATGGAACGGGTTGTATTTTTGAATGCGTTGGAACGTGTTTCCGTATTCTCGAATCCGGCAAGCAGCTTGGTGAAACTTCAATTATCTAATAATGAAATTATTATTTCAGCACAGGATATTGATTTTTCGACTTCGGCGGAGGAAAAAATCAGTTGCCAGTACGAAGGGCCGGATTTCAGTATCGGGTTCAAGGCGACTTTCCTGATTGAGATGCTGAGCAATATCAATACAAGCGAAATAATACTGGCCTTGGCCGATCCTTCCCGCGCCGGCGTGATTGTCCCTGAACAGAACGAAGAAAATGAAGAATTATTAATGTTGCTGATGCCGATGGTGTTAAGCGACTAAGAAAAGAAAACTGATGCAATTAAATTTAGTAAATCCGTTGGTGTTTTTCGATCTGGAAACAACCGGAATCAACATCAATAAAGACAGGATTGTCGAAATCTCGCTATTAAAAGTCTTTCCGAACGGAAAAGAGGAGAGTAAAACACGCCGGATTAATCCGGAAATGCCCATTCCGCCTGAATCAACGAAGATACACGGAATTACGGATGAGGATGTAAAAGATTGCCCGACCTTCAAAGCGGTGGCCAAGTCGTTGGCCGCCTTGTTAGAAGGTTGTGATCTGGCGGGATTTAACTCCAACCGGTTTGATATTCCACTACTGGCCGAAGAATTTTTGCGGGCCGGGGTGGATATCGACCTGAATAAACGGAAATTTATTGACGTACAGACCATTTATCACAAAATGGAACAACGCACCCTGTCAGCCGCGTATAAGTTCTATTGTAACGAGGAGTTGAGCAATGCGCATGCCGCAGAATCCGATACCAAAGCAACGTATGAGGTGCTCAAAGCGCAATTAGACCGTTATCCGGATTTGCAGAATGACATAAAGTACCTTTCCGAATATTCAAGTTTCACGAACAATGTGGACTTTGCCGGGCGCATGATTTACAACGAAAAAGGAGAAGAAGTTATCAACTTCGGCAAATATAAAGGTCGATTGGTGACAGAGGTGCTGAACACCGATCCGAGTTATTATTCGTGGATTATGAATGGCGATTTCGCGCTGAATACAAAGCAAGTACTGACGGGAATACGGCTTCGGGCCATTCAGGGAAAAAACACCTGACATCCCCCGAAACAAACGGAGAAATTATTTTGAATCTGCCGGGAGCATACATTTTATGAAACCGGAAACGAAAAATAAATGGAGAATAAGAAAATCATACTTGGAATAACGGGTAGCATTGCGGCTTATAAGGCTGCCTGTCTGGTTCGTTCCTTTGTCAAAAAAGGGGCGGAGGTACAAGTCGTGATGACGCCTGCCGCAAAAGAATTTATTACGCCGCTGACCCTTTCTACCCTGAGTAGCAAGCCGGTAATCAGCGATTTCTTTTCAAACCGCGACGGTTCGTGGAACAGCCACGTCGATTTGGGTCTGTGGGCCGATGTGATGCTGATAGCGCCGGCTACCGCTTCGACCATCGGGAAAATGGCGAATGGGATAGCTGACAATATGTTACTTACCACTTATCTGTCATGCAAAGCGCCGGTTTTTATTGCGCCGGCCATGGATTTGGATATGTATGCGCACCCGGCGACCCAACAAAACCTGGAACGTCTGCGCTCGTTCGGAAACCGTATCATCGAACCGGTGGAAGGCGAATTGGCCAGCCACCTGATTGGAAAAGGACGGATGGAGGAACCCGATCAAATCGTCCGCGAACTGGAACACTTTTTCGCCTCTGAGGAAGACCTCCGAAAAAAAAAAGTGTTGATAACGGCCGGTCCGACGTATGAAAAGATAGATCCCGTACGTTTTATAGGTAATTACTCATCCGGGAAGATGGGGTTTGCATTGGCGGAGGCTTGTGCACAACGAGGCGCAGAAGTGTATTTGATAGCAGGGCCGGTATCGCTGAAGACTGTTCACCCGCGAATCCGGCGGACGAATGTCGAATCGGCAGATGAGATGTATGCCGCAGCCGTAGAGGCTTTTCCGGAAACAGATGCCGCGATTCTCTGTGCCGCCGTAGCCGATTACCGGCCGGAAATACAGGTGGAGAGTAAAATCAAACGCGAAGCGAACGAGGCTCTGTCGCTGTCGTTAGTCCGTAACAAAGACATCGCGGCTGCATTGGGAAAAATGAAACGAGCGGATCAGGTATTGGCCGGTTTTGCATTGGAAACAGACAACGGCGTGGCGCATGCAAAAGAGAAGTTTGTACGGAAGAATCTGGATATGATTGTTTTAAATTCACTTGAAAACAGCGGCGCCGGATTCCGGTGTGATACGAACAAAATCTCAATCATCGACCGGACAGGAGCAATCGAAGACTTCCCGCTGAAAGATAAAAGAGAAGTCGCGATGGATATTGTAACAAAATTGATAACATTATTAAAGAAGTAATGAAAAGGAAATGGAAATTAGCAGGTTTATTGGCTTTTATGGCGGCGACCATTTGGGCGCAGTCATCGGAAGTGAACGCCCGCCTTACTATCAACAGTTCGAAGATTCAAGGCACCAACACGCAGATTTTTACGACTTTGCAAACAGCCTTGAACGAGTTCATCAATAATAAAAAATGGTCTTCCGCCACGTTTGGAGTGAACGAACGGATTGATTGCACCTTCACGCTGACCCTGAATGAGATGACAGACAATCATTTCAAAGGAGAACTGCAGATACAGGCGCGTCGCCCGGTGTTCAATTCGACCTATACGACGTCTATCTTCAATTTTCGTGATACGCAGTTAGATTTCGATTACACGGAGTTTGAACCGTTGGAATATACCGATAACACATTGGAAAACAATCTGACTGCGACCATTGTATATTATATTTACACGATTCTGGGGCTTGATTTTGACAGTTTTGCACCGAAAGGGGGAACCGCTTTTCTGCAACAGGCGCAACAAATCGTCGCCATGGCGCAATCGACCAATTGGTCGGGATGGAAAGCCTTTGATAATAACCGCAATCGCCATGCCTTATCAACGGCTTTGACGGAAAATAACAGCGATGGTTTCCGCCAGTTCTGGTACGATTACCACCGGAAAGGATTGGACGAAATGGCTGCAAACGCCGACCGCGGACGCACCAATATCATCGCCGCGCTTCCGGCCCTGACAACCCTGAAAAGCGCAAGACCCACTTCCGTTTTGTTGCAACTTTTTTCCGATAT
>JAISJX010000295.1 GCA_031261145.1 Tannerella sp. | reverse complement strand
CATACTCTTTTTTTTAAATAATGATGCTGCAAAGGTAAGTAAAAAAGTTAGAAATTAGAAATCAGAAAGAAAAATCCACATCCCCCTTGTTCGGCGTAGCGTCTTTCGCTGCCGTCATTGTCTGAACCGGGATTTTAAAATGATTGGAATGATTTATATGAAAAAGAAATCATACGAATCAATTGAATCATACGAAAATCACAGTTCAGACAATTTATTGGGTGCACGGTACAAAGGTGCACGGTGCACGACAAGGGATGCTCCAATCGTGTACCTTGTACCCTGCACCTTGTACCTTGTACCTTGCACCCGTTTACCGCTTGGGGCTGAAAGCCTGCGTTTATGCTCTCCCCGCATATTTTTTCGTTTTCATCATTTCCTTTTTCGTTTTAACTGAAATCTTTTTCTTTTGATTGGCAAAATGAATACATTTGCCGCAAGTAACACGATTTCATGAAAACGTGTTACTTTAAATGATTCATTTAATAGCAGTATGTTTATGAAAAGAGGTGTATTCGTATTTTGTATATTATTGTGCAGTTGTGCATTATCAACAATCCATGCACAACAAATCATCAGCGGGGTGGTCAAGGACGGAACAACGGGCGAGCCTTTGGAAAACGCGACCCTTGTCCTCAAAATGGCCAAAAACCATGCTCATACGGCAAGCGACGGCAGTTTTACGTTGTCGGCCGCGCAACTGCCCGATTCGGTTCAGGTTTCCTTTGCCGGATATAAAGTGTCGACTTATCCGGTGGAAGCGGGGACTGCAAATCTGATAATCAATCTGATTGCCCTTCCAATGGAATTGACTCAGGTCGTGGTTGTTTCCAATCAGCTTCTCACCCAAATCATGAAAGTAGACCTTGAAATGAATCCTGTCAATACGTCCCAAGACTTGTTGCGCAAAACGCCGGGATTGTTCATCGCCCAACATGCCGGCGGCGGGAAGGCCGAGCAAATCTTCCTGCGCGGATTCGATTGCGACCACGGCACGGATATTTGCTTATCCGTTGACGACCTGCCGGTTAATATGGTTTCCCATGCGCATGGACAAGGCTACTCCGACCTGCATTTTGTGATTCCGGAAACGGTGGAAAACATTGATTTCGGCAAAGGTTCTTATTATGCCGACAAAGGCGATTTCAGCACTGCCGGATATGTAAATCTGAAAACGTTTGACAGAGTGGAAAACAGCCAGGTGAAAGTGGAGGGGGGCATGTTCAACACGGCACGGTTAGTGAGCGTTCTCAACCTGCTGAACGAAACGGCCAACAACCGCCAAAGCATGTATGTCGCAGGCGAATACAATTATACCGACGGGCCGTTTGACAAGCCGCAGCGCTTTAACCGGGTCAACCTGTTTGCCAAATACAACCGCTGGCTCAGCGAAACTGCGCAAATCGGGCTGACGGCTTCCACCTTCAGTTCCAAATGGGACGCTTCCGGACAAATCCCCGAACGGGCTGTCAATGAGCATCTCATCTCCCGTTGGGGTTCCATCGACAGTACCGAGGGCGGAAATACCAGCCGCACGAATCTGGCGCTGACCGTCAACCGTTTGATGAATGAAAACACACGATGGCAGAGTTTGTTTTATTATACCCGCTATCAATTCAACCTGTTCTCGAACTTCACCCTTTTCCTGAATGACCCGGAAGTTGGAGACGAGATACAACAGCGTGAAAACCGGAGCATTTACGGCATGGAACATACTTATACGAAGCGGTTTCTGCTTGGCGAGGGCGATTTGTTTTGGAAATCGGGCGTCGGGTTGCGATACGACGATATCGGCAACATTGAACTGAACCATGTCTTTCAGCGCGGAACGCTGATTGCGCCTTTATCGGCGGCGGCCATCGGAGAAACGAACCTGAATGTCCATACGTCCCTTGAATGGCAGAAAGGGAAATGGATGTTTAATCCGGGAGCGCGTCTCGACTACTTTATTTTCAATGTAGAAGACAAACTGCAACCGGCCACGGCCACACGGGGAGAAACCGCTGTCCGCCTCAGTCCCAAATTCAATGTCTTTTATAACATGAATAATCAGTGTCAGCTTTTCCTTAAAACCGGGATGGGATTCCATTCCAACGATGCGCGGGTGGTGGTAGCCCGGCAGGGCGAAAAGATTTTGCCCTATTCGCTGGCGGCTGACCTGGGTACGGTATTCAAGCCGCTGCCCGGTCTGGCGATTCAACCCTCACTATGGTATTTATATCTGCAACAGGAATTTGTGTATGTCGGAGACGAAGCGGTGGTGGAACCCTCCGGCGAAACGCAGCGTTTCGGATTGGACGTGTCAATCCGCTATCAACCGCTGAAATGGTTATACCTGGATGCAGACGTGAATTACGCCCGTCCGCGTGCCTTGGGCGAACCCGAAGGCGAGAATTATATCCCGCTGGCGCCCGCGCTCACCAGCGCAGGGGGCGTTGCCGTCCGTTTCGATTCGGGACTGACCGCCGGCCTGCGCTACCGCTACATGAAAGACCGGCCGGCCAATGAAGACAATTCCGTCATTGCCAAAGGTTATTTTGTCAACGACCTGACCCTTGCTTATCCCGTCCGCAACGTCGAACTCAGTGTGCAGGCGCAGAACATTTTCAATGTAAAATGGAATGAAGCCCAGTTTGAT
The DNA here is from genome assembly GCA_031261145.1 of Tannerella sp. The sequence goes on along the minus strand of JAISJX010000295.1, from coordinate 5,553 downwards.
ACGGAGACGCGCCTGCCGCATGAAACGGAATCCGTCTCTGAAATTTGTTTTACGCCCGGAAACCCGTTTTTCCTGAAGGCCGGATTAAAAATCAACTTTTAAGGCCGGTTGGTTTGATATTTGAAAATTATCCATACATTTGTTGTCGTAATAAAATCATCCAATGGAACAAATTCCTTTAGTCGCCCTTCTGCTGTATGCGCTTTACGAGGGCTTGCTTCACGCTTTTGAAGCCGATCATATACTGGCCGTCACGAATATCGTGTCCCAGCGAAACAACGTTTTCCCCGCCCTTAAAGACGGCGTGTTCTGGGGATTGGGACATACGTCCACCATTTTCCTGATAGGCGTTATCATGATTCTGTTCAAGGTCAATATCCCCGACAGTTCGTTTTCTTACTTTGAAGCAGCCGTAGGATTGATGCTGATTGTCGTGGCCTCGTACCGCTTCTGTATCTTTCTGAAAGACGAGCAAATCAGTCTCCACACGCACCGGCACGAACATGCGGGCGCCAACGCGCAGCCTCATATCCACGTACATTTGAAGGGGAAGAACCTGCATAAAACATCGTACGGCATCGGCATTGTCCACGGACTGGCCGGCAGCGGCGCCCTGGTGGTACTGGTGATGACGCAGATAGAAACGATTGGCAGCAGCCTGCTGTATCTGTTGATTTTCGGAATCGGTTCCATTATCGGTATGACGCTGGTAGCCGGGGTATTCAGTATCCCTTTCTCGAAAAAACTGATTCATTCAAAAGGCTTGCGGACGACGTTGGTGCTGTTGTCTTCCACGTTGTGTTTTGCCTACGGGTGTTATGTGATATATGAAAATTTGTTTGCTTGATTATTGAAAATGGATAAGTTAGAAAATCTCAAAAAGAAAATTGAATCGTACGGGAAATTGTGCGTGGCCTATTCCGGTGGCGTGGATTCCTCGTTTCTCCTGCATGTGGCATATAGTGTATTGGAAGACAATGCAATGGCGGTGCTGATTGATTCGCCTGTACTGGCGCGGCGCGATAAAGCGGCGGCAATTGACATTCTCGAACGCCTTGGCGTACGGTACGAGGTTGTGGAGGAAAACCCTTTTGAATCAAAAGAATTTTGCGAAAATACGATCAAACGGTGCTATTTCTGTAAGAAAAACAATTACGATTTGATATTGGAAGTGGCCAAACAAAACGGTATCAACTATGTAGCCGACGGACAGAATGTCGATGATTCGGTTGCCGGTCATCGTCCCGGGATTGTCGCCGGAAAGGAGATGGGCGTCGTCAGCCCGCTAATCGCCTGCGGATTAACAAAGGATGATATACGCCGGTACAGTAAACAACTCGGCGTACCGACATGGAATAAACCGGCCAACGCCTGTTTGTCGTCGCGCATTCCCTACGGATTTGAAATCACGAAGGAAAGGCTGGCGGTAGTGGAAGCCGCCGAGGAAGCGCTCCGCGAACGCGGGATGGAAAGTTGCCGGGTGCGCTGGCACAATACGATTGCCCGCATCGAAGCGCCGCGAAACTGTTTCGAGGCGATATTGAATACGCCGGAAATTACAGCGGGAATAAAGGCGCTTGGGTTTAAATATGTAACCCTTGATTTGGAAGGTTTCCGAAGCGGAAGCATGAATTGAAATTAAAGATAAAAAGCTAAAGGCAAACAGCTAAAAAGAATAACCTATGGATGTAAAGGCATTATTAGAAGGCGTTAAAAGCGGAACAGTATCGGTGGACGAAGCGGCGGGAAAGATAAAAACCTTGCCTTTCGATGACCTCGGATATGCTGTAATAGACCATCACAGGCAGTTGCGCAACGGTTGTCCGGAAGTGATTTATTGCGCAGGGAAGACCGTCGCTCAAGTGGAAGGCATCGTAAAAAACATGCTCGAAGCCGGGACGAATGTGCTTGCAACAAGGGCATCGGCAGAAATTGCTCAAGCAGTACAGAACCTTTATCCCGATGCCGAATGGAATCCTTCGGCGCGTACGGTTGTCCTTCGGCGTAAACCGGTTGAAAAAACCGCCGGAGGAAAGATACTTGTCGTTACAGCCGGCACGTCCGATATTCCCGTGGCAGACGAAGCGGTCGTTACGGCGGAATTTCTCGGTAACGAGGTTGAACGACTGTGTGATGTCGGCGTAGCAGGTCTCCACCGCCTGTTGGCTAAGTTGGATGTTATCGCATCAGCCAATGTGATTATTGTTATTGCAGGAATGGAGGGCGCTTTGGCAAGTGTCATAGGCGGATTGACCGACAAACCCGTAATAGGCGTTCCGACAAGCATTGGCTATGGAGCGAGTTTCGGCGGCGTTTCGGCGTTGCTTTCAATGCTTAATTCATGCGCTAACGGTGTGGCGGTGGTCAATATTGACAACGGTTTCGGAGCGGCATACATGGCTAACAGTATAAACAAATTAAACCGTTAAATTCAGATGAAAGTACTTTATTTTGATTGTTTTTCGGGTATAAGCGGCGATATGACGCTTGCGGCATTGCTTGATTTGGGGATAGACAAAGAATTGCTTGTCGGCGAGTTGAAGAAACTCGGAATAGCCGGTTGGGAGTTTGTGGTATCTGATGTATCCAAACACGGCATTGGAGCCAAGCATGTGGATGTAGTGCTTGAAGACGAAGAACATCATCATCCTCACAAATGGTTCCACCACCATCACCACGGAGAGCATGACCATCACCATCGTACAATGGCTGATATAGCCTGTATCATAGACGAAAGCGGTATTTCCGGTACGGCAAAAGAACTGTCGAAACGTATCTTTATGCGGTTGGCGGTTGCGGAAGCGAAGGTACATGGCACAAGTCCCGAAGAGGTGCATTTCCATGAAGTGGGAGCGGTCGATTCAATCATAGATATTGTGGGAGCGGCTGTTTGCATTGATATGCTTTCTCCCGATAAAATCTATTCGTCCGTATTGCATGACGGACATGGTTTTGTGAAATGTCAGCACGGCACGATTCCCGTACCGGTTCCCGCCGTTACGGAAGTTCTCGCAAACAGAGGCGTAAGTTTCAAACAACTTGACATCGAAGGCGAAATGATGACTCCCACAGGCGCAGCTATCATCGCTGAGCTGGCGGAAAGTTTCGGGCGGATGCCGGAAATGAAAATAACGAAGACAGGTTATGGAGCGGGAAAAAAAGAATTTCCGATCCCCAACATTTTACGGGTAGTTTTAGGAGAAACGGCTGACGAAACCGAGTCCGGTTCAGTAAGGGTTATAGAAACCAATATAGACGATTCCACGCCGGAAATCATGGGATACGTGATGGAAAAACTTTTTGAAGCCGGAGCAAAAGATGTGTTTTTTACACCGATATATATGAAAAAATGCCGTCCGGCAACGATGCTAACCGTATTGTGCGACGACGCGAAAGTAACCGAAATGGAACATATCCTGTTCCGTGAAACGTCCACAATCGGATTGCGCAAATACCTTGTAACCAGAAGCTGTCTTCCGAGGAAAGCCGTCACGGTATCAACACCTTACGGAGATGTCAAAGCCAAAGAAACCGTTTATGGCGCAACCACACGGATAAGTATTGAATATGACGACGCCTGCCGTTTGGCCAAAGAAAAAGACGTGCCACTACAGGCGATACTGAAAAAGGAGTAAAAAAAGTTCGTAAAAGCGCACCCTCTATACATGGAAACTGACACTGAAAGGGTACAGTTGGATTAGTGGGTTTAGTCAAAGCAATCATACGGCATACATTGTATTATGCTAACCAACGACTGATGTAGCATGGGGACTACATCAGTTTATAATCAAGAACATAGCGTCGCGTCAAAAGGGATAGTCAAACGTCCATCAAACGCATTCAGGTTAAAACCGTCTTTTTAACCTAAATACGATTTCAATAGCTTGCTGCGTGTTCCTTGCCTTAACCGGCGGATCGCTTTCTCTTTGATTTGGCGGACACGCTCACGAGTGAGGCCGAATTTGTCGCCTATCTCTTCCAACGTTACTTCCTGGCATCCGATGCCGAAAAACATCTTGATGATATCACATTCCCGCTCGCTCAATGTCGCAAGCGCCCTGTCTATCTCTTTTGACAGGGATTCGTTCATCAAATTGCCGTCTGCAATCGGTGCGTCGTCGTTCACAAGCACGTCTAACAGGCTGTTATCTTCGCCTTCCACAAACGGAGCATCCACAGAGATATGCCTTCCGGACACTTTCAGCGTGTCTGAAATCTTATCCACCGGAATATCCAACTCCTCCGCCAATTCTTCGGGCGACGGCTTGCGTTCGTTCTCCTGCTCAAACCGCGAAAAGGCTTTGCTGATTTTATTCAGCGAACCAACCTGATTCAGCGGCAAACGCACGATACGCGACTGCTCAGCCAACGCCTGTAGAATGGACTGGCGAATCCACCATACGGCGTAAGAGATAAACTTGAAACCTCTCGTTTCATCAAACTTTTCAGCGGCCTTTATCAATCCGAGATTGCCCTCATTGATAAGATCCGGCAAACTAAGCCCTTGATTCTGGTACTGTTTTGCTACAGAGACAACAAAACGCAGGTTTGCCCGCGTCAGTTTCTCTAAAGCTTTCCGGTCACCTTTCTTTATAGCCTGTGCCAGTTCTACCTCTTCTTCGACTGTTATAAGATCTTCACGGCCAATCTCCTGAAGATACTTATCTAATGATGCACTTTCACGATTGGTAATCGACTTTGTAATTTTTAACTGTCTCATCCAACATTATAATTGAAAACATGGGGCTGCAAAGATAATAAAGATTTTTGATAATCCATCTTTTTAGCCCATGTTTTTGTTCATACTTTATAAACATTTTTTTCGCCACATTTGTTTACTCCACCAAATCAATGGCGTAGTGCTGGGTTCGTCCGTTCGGATAGAATCCTTTAATGAACAATCCCTGATCGCCGGATGTACCTTTCAGTATTTTATCGACAATACGGTAAAGATCATCGGGCGTCGAAATTTGAGCATCGTTCACTATCATGATTATAAACCCTTTTTTGATACCGGCGTCTTGTATTTTACCTTTGCTGATGCCGTTTACCTCAATACCATAGCTGATGCCGTATTCTTTTTTCTGGGCGTCGGTCAGTTCGCGGAAAGCGGCTCCCAATACTTCTGCGCTATCGCCGCTGCTCTTTACGACGTCCGTGCCGCCTTGCTTATTGCGAAGCTCAACCGTATATTCTTTGGTTGTTCCGTACCGATCTATCTCCAATTTCACTTTATCACCCGGACGGTATTTGCTAATTTGCTCCTGCACTGCGCTGGGTGATTTTACTTTAACGCCATTTACGGCTGTAACTACGTCTCCAACTTCCAGACCTGCTTCTTTGGCTGAACTGCGCTGTGCAAATTCGGAGATATAGGCGCCTTCCAATACTTTCACTTTCTTGTCTTCCTTGCCGGCAACCTCAGGACTTTGCATCAAAATTCCTAACATGGCGCGTTGTACGGCGCCATATTGCTTCAAATCGCTTACGACCTTCCCGGCAATGCTGATGGGCACAGCAAACGAATAACCGGCGTAACTGCCTGTTTCTGAA
>JAISJX010000143.1 GCA_031261145.1 Tannerella sp. | reverse complement strand
CCTATCAAAAGATTCTGGAAGAAGCCGTTGATGAACTTAAAACCGACGAGTTTACCGACCTTTTTGCGCCCGCCGGCGAGCAATCCGACAACGCAGATGCCTACGTCCGCGAGACCTTTATCGAGAGCGACCTCGAACTGATGTTTGCGCCAACCTATATTCCCAGTGATTCCGAGCGGGTCAGTATCTATCGCGAATTGGATACCATTGAAAATGAAGCGAAACTATCGGAATTTACGAACAGGCTGAAAGACCGTTTCGGCGCGATACCCAAGGAAGGTGAAGAACTGATTCGCGTCATAAGCCTGCGGTGGTCAGCCAGGCAGTTAGGCATCGAAAAGATAGTCCTGAAGCGTGAAATGATGGCGATGTACCTGCCCTCTAATCCCGGCAGCCCATATTACCAGAGCAGAGCCTTCGGCAAATTCCTCACCTACATCCAGCGTTATCCCCGCGCCTGCACCCTCCGCGAGCAAGCCGGCAAACGCAGCATTATCATCAAAAATATCACCAACGTTGCCGCCGCCAGCCGCTGTTTGCAGGAGATTGAGGCGATAAACGGGTAAAAAAAAACACTGATATTTCTGATTCTTACAAAAAAAACGTTACATTTGCATCAAATAATAAATCCGTTTAATATCATAAAAAACAATTGTGTTTCTTGAAGATTAAATAAACCATTATAAAATAGTTAAGATCATGCAGAAAAGAAAGGTAAGTATCGGTTTTTTGACAGCGCTTCTGTTTTTGGGAGCAATGACTGTCACCGCTCAGTTGAGCGAAAAATTCATTAAGGTCAATATCGCACCGCAGCACGGCGACTGGGTATATAAGCCGGGCGAGCAGGTTAAATTTGACGTAGTAGTCACCAAAAATGATGTTCCCGTCAAAGACGTGGAAATCAGTTACGAATACGGGCCGGAGATGATGACGCCCGTAAAGCAGGGCAAGGAAACGCTTAAAGATGGAAAAACGATCATCAGCGCCGGAACCCTGAATAATGCAGGTTTTCTGCGGTGCCGGGTATTTGCCGAATATGACGGCAAACGTTACGACGGTTTGGCTACCGCCGCTTTCAGTCCCGAAGCAATCCAACCGACTACGACGCTGCCCGCCGACTTTGTGCCGTTCTGGAATCAGGCGAAAGACGAACTGGCAAAGCTACCCGTCGATGCCCGCGTCACATTACTGCCCGAACGGTGTACCGCCAAGGTAAATGTGTATCACGTTAATATACAAAATTATAAAGGAAGCCGTTTGTACGGTATTTTATGCGTTCCCAAAGCTCCCGGCAAGTATCCGGCGCTGTTGAAAGTCCCCGGCGCAGGCGTTCGCGGATATTACGGCGATGTGGAATCGGCAGAAAGAGGCGCTATCACGTTTGAAATGGGTATCCACGGCATCCCGGTCAATCTGGAGAATGAGGCGTATGTCAGTTTGGGACGCGGCGCTTTGGACGGTTATTTCGCGTATAACCTTGACAATAAAGACCGCTACTATTACAAGCGCGTTTATCTGGGATGCGTCCGTTCGATTGATTATATCTTCAGTCTGCCCGAATTTGACGGCTCCAACTTAGTCGTATCGGGAGGCAGTCAGGGCGGCGCTTTGGCCATCGTAACGGCCGGTCTCGACAGTCGTATCACCGGTTTAGTCTCGTTCTATCCCGCGCTGTGCGATTTGACGGGTTACCTCCACGGGCGTGCCGGCGGTTGGCCGCATTTGTTCAACGACGCCAATAAAGCGGTCCATAACACCCCGCAAAAAGTGGAAACATCCACGTATTATGATGTAGTCAATTTTGCGCGTCAGGTGAACGTTCCCGGATTCTACTCCTGGGGATATAACGACGTGACCTGCCCGCCGACGTCCCTGTATTCCGCCTACAATGTCATCACCGCCCCCAAGACGCTGTTCGTCGTCGAGGAAACCGGCCACTGGACGTATCCGGAACAATGGGCAAAAGCATTTGACTGGGCGTTTCGGCAGTTGAAAAAATAGAACATACATATATAGAATGGAAGAGAGAATAGAAACGCTGAATCTGACTGATTTTTCGGATAAAATCAGCCGGTTGCGAAAGGCCATGGCCTCCGTGATTGTCGGTCAGGAACGCACGGTCGATTTGTTGCTTACCACCATATTGGCTCGCGGGCACGTGTTGATTGAAGGCGTGCCCGGCGTCGCCAAAACGTTGCTGGCACGGTTAATGTCCAAATTAGTGGAAGCCCGGTTTTCGCGTATTCAGTTCACGCCCGACCTGATGCCTTCGGACGTCCTGGGGACTTCGGTTTTCAACTTGAAAACAAGCGAATTCAGTTTTCATAAGGGGCCGGTGTTCGCCGACATTGTGCTGGTGGACGAGATTAACCGTGCGCCGGCCAAGACGCAGTCCGCCCTTTTTGAGGTCATGGAAGAACGTCAGGCGACCATCGACGGAATCACGTATCCGATGAGTCCGCTGTATACGATTCTGGCGACCCAGAACCCGGTGGAACAGGAGGGTACGTATAAATTGCCCGAAGCGCAGTTAGACCGTTTCCTGATGAAAATCACCATGCAATACCCGACGATGTGGGAGGAAGTCAAGATGCTGGAACGTCACCATACGAATGTGCGGCTGACTTCGCTGGAGGAGATTCGCCCCGTCCTGACCCATGCCGAACTGATACAATTGTGCGATTATGTCGGGAAAGTATATGTGGACGCGACGTTGCTGCAATACATTGCGATGATTATCCATCAGACGCGCACCAGCAAGGCGGTCTATCTGGGGGCTTCGCCACGCGCTTCCGTGGCGTTGATGCAGGCGGCCAAGTCGTTCGCCCTGTTGCAGGGACGCGATTTCATCACGCCCGAAGACGTGAAATTCATCGCCCCGTCCATTCTCCAGCACCGGCTGATTCTCACGGCAGAAGCGGAGATGGAAGGCCATACGCCGACTAAGGTGGTGCAACGGCTGATAGACAAGGTGGAAGTCCCGAAGTGATATTTTATCCGCACAAAACCGTTGAATTTTTGAATCTTTGAATCTTTGAATCTTTGAATTTTT
>JAISJX010000081.1 GCA_031261145.1 Tannerella sp. | reverse complement strand
GATGTAATTGCCCAGATTGCGGTCTGGCCCAAAAATCAACTTTTCGTCTTTCGGAAAACTCTCCACGATTTTCCGGGCGTTGGTAGAGGTAACCACAATATCCGTCAGCGCTTTCACGGCTGCGGTCGTATTGACGTACGAAATCACCGTGTGTCCGGGGTGTTGCTTTATAAATCCGGCAAATTCATCAGCCGGACAACTGTCAGCCAATGAACAACCTGCCGCAAGGTCGGGCACCAACACTTTTTTATCCGGGCATAAGATTTTGGCCGTCTCGCCCATAAAATGGACGCCGCACAGCACAATAATATCCGCTGTCGTTTTTGAGGCCCACTGCGCCAAGGCTAAACTGTCTCCCACATAATCGGCAATATCCTGAATATCTGCCGTCTGGTAATAATGAGCCAGAATGACCGCATTCTTTTCCTTGCGCAACTTGTCTATTGCCGCCGTATAATCTGTTGTTAAGTTCATCATCCTCGTCTTATAAATCCAATACAAAGGTGGGAACAATTTTAACAATAACAAAATATACCGGAATAAAGTTTGAATTTTACTCCCGTTCGGTAAAAGGTTGCTGCCTTTGCCGGATTAAAAGCGAAGCTCCTGCTTTGTACTTCTACAATCCGGGAGGCTTACTTTTAGCCGCTTTCGCCTGCGCCGAACGCAGGTATTCCGGCGGGAATTAAATGGCGTGGGGGATTACAAATCCACCTTTCTTTTCTTCTGGTACAAGATGGCTACCGATGTGCATAGTGCAGCAAACAGCAACGAAACAATACATTCGGGCAGAATATCCCGGAAATTCCCGTCGCGGATAAGGAGGTCGTAGAAACCTTCGATGCCCCAATTCAAGGGGGAGATGGCGCTTAGGAATTGCATGGGTTTGGGCATGGCAAAGACGGGAATCCATATCCCACCGATGGCGGCCATGATAACGGTTGATACGGCGGAGAATATGGAGGCTTGCTGGTAGCTGGTGGCAATCCTGCCTATCGCTATCCCGTAACCGATGGCCGCCAGCGCGGAGCAAACGCCCATCAACAACAGCAATACATAGTGCGAACCGGGGTCTAAGGCGGGCAATCCGAGCACAGGGAACAAATATACCCCCATCAGGAAGATGGCGACGAGTTGCAACAGACATACACACAAGTAAATAGCGGCTTTACTGAACAGGTATAGGGAATATGGGCAGGGCATTGTCAGGAGACGGGTAAAACTGCCTTCTTCGCGTTCTTTGATAATATTTCCGGCTAAGGAGATGGTTATAAAGAAGATGGCGAACAGACTCCATGCGGGAACATTGTGCTGTGCGGAGTTGGGTATCGCCCTGCTCTTATCGGACATGGCGTATTGTTCGTTGAAATGAACCTGATTCTTTGACAGTTGGATATCGGCAATAGACACCGGCAAAAACTTATTCACCTCGGCTGTAATGGATTTGAAGAGAAAATCGCTCTCTGTGCGGACGGCATATTCGCGCAGGGCGCTCATCAGGGACGTGCGGAAAGAACTTTTGGTCGTTGGATCGATATAGATATTAATGAACACGGAATCAGCAGGCAAAGCGGTATCTTCGCCGTTGAATACGTCGGTGACGTACTGTTTAACATTCCTGCGGATATGATGGGTCGCATTTTCGGGTATAACAATGCCTATCATGGATTTACCTTGTGCAACGGATTGTATCAATTCCTTTTCGCCGCTCGTTTCGCGGGTGACGGCAAATATCCCGGAGGCTTCGATCTGCCGCTCAATGGCAAGCCCAAGCGAATCTTGGTCGCGGTTGAGCAATAACAGCGGGATGCGTGTTTCGTGAATCACATTGAACGTACTGTCCTGTAAATACGTCATAATGACCACTAACAGCATCGGCATCAGGAACAACATACACAGCCCGGCTTTGTCGCGAACCAACAGCAAATAATCTTTGTACAGGAGGGATATAAAAGGTCGCATCAGTCTCTTAATTTTTTTCCGGTGAGTTGTAAATAAAGCATTTCCAAGGATGTACAGGTGGATTCGGCGTTGCTGATCAGCTCGGCGGGTCTCCCTTGGCAAATCAGTCGTCCTTCATCAATAAAGGCGACCTGCGTGCAAAGCGACTCGGCCTCTTCCATGTAGTGCGAGGTGTAAACCAACGTACTTCCGGCACGGTTGATTTCTTTCAGATTCTCCAGAATCAACGTTTTGGATTGTACGTCCACGCCTACGGTCGGTTCATCGAGAAAGACAATTTGGGGACGGTGCAGCAGTCCGACAATCAGATTGATGCGCCGTTTCATCCCGCCGGAATAATGCTCCAGACGGCGGTGTTTACTGTGTTCCAGCCCGAAGAAAGAGAGCAATTCGTCGATTCGTTTTTCCAGCGTAGCGCCTTTCAAACCAAGGATTCCACCGAACACTTTCAGGTTTTCGCAGGCTGTCAGCGAGGGATAAAGGGCGATATCTTGCGGCACTACGCCAATCAGGGGCTTGATTTCGGGCAGGTTGCGAGGCAAAGTGTAACCGCATATCGTCACAGAGCCTTCACGGAAAGAACGAAGCCCGCACAGGATATGGAGGAGGGTGGTTTTGCCCGCACCGTTAGGCCCCAGCAAACCGAATATCTCGCCTTGCGGAATGGTCAGAGACAAGTGGCTGATGGCGGGGATCGTACATCCTTTATACGTCTTGGATATATCGCGGATGTCTATCGCTACGGGTTGCATAATGGATCGATTTACCGGATGGATTTACGCAGGTTGGTGAAGAAACGTTTTTCTTCATCGGCGATATGTATCAGTTTGTCAGCCAACTGGTCGTAGCTGTAAAGGTTTTCGCCTCTCTTTTTGAATTTGCGGGCGGCTTCGTAAGCAAAATCGCGCCACAAATCGCCGATGCCCGTCATTTGCCGGGAGAGATCTTTGAGTTCCGGTTTTTCAAGAATCGCAGCCGCTTCCTGCAAAAATGCCGCATACATATAACGGAAACCGCCACCGCCTGTTCCGATTTCTTCGAGCATCCGGATGGTTTGCGCCAAATGCAAAGCCGCTTTCCGTGTACCTAATTTCTTTTCCCACCGGCGCATCTTGTTCGCCATCATGACAATTCCTTTCACGCCGAAATACGGGATGGGAATATCAAGCATACGGCTGCAATTGAGTTTGATGCCGCTGATGATACCGGCTTTCAGGTCGGGCGATTGTGTAGAAACTTTTTTCACCCAATACATTTTTCCCATCGGCGGCCACGTGCCTTTGGCATAGCGTACCCGCTTGAGTTCAGCCGTATTGAGTTCGTTTGTCACCAAACAAACCGGGTCGCTTACGGTGTAAACGTCGTCTTCCTTACCGATGACACAAAGATTGTGCGCATTAAAATGAAAACGGTATTCTTTGGGAAAATACGGAAGGAAAAAAACGCCGACCACGACGCCGACCGGTTTTCCGCTCAACAGCAATTTATCCAAGGCTTTCATGGATTGGTCTTCCCGCATCGGATACAGGCGCGTACTGATTTTAACATGCAAGCGTCTGGCTACGCGGGCAAAAATTTGCCCCGGCAGCGGTCGGAACGAAACGACCGGCATCCCGTGCAAGGTAATGAAAGGCATGTAGGAAAAAAACACGCCTGCTCCCAATCCCAACACCATTGGCTCGCTAATGTTGATGCCATAAAAACGCAACATATTGGATGTTACGCCATTTTCGCAATGCGCCGCCGGTTTATGTTCAAAATCTATTCTCATTCATTAAACCTTTTTCAATTCTTCTACGGTGATATTCATAACTTCTGCATATTTTTCCAAAGTAGCCTCATCCAACCGATTAAAGACTTCGGGTTGCAAATGTTTTTTGATTAGTTTTCTGGAAATACCGGTATAAGAGGATAAGATACCTACATTAAACAAGTGCATTTCAATATGATACGCCAGCGGGCTTTTCTCCCCGGCTAATACTTCCTTGCGGATGTTTTCCGCTGTTTCCGAAATCGTTTCCCAAGTCATGGAAAGGGCGTCATTCTTGGGCGCCCAGCCGACACTCGTCACCTGACGATAATTTCCGTCTTCATCGGTCGCATAATAAATATCGCGCACATTGGTATGCTCTAAATACCGGCTGTCTTGGGGTACATCTTCTATCTTCATCTTAACAAACAGTTAACAGGCATATTCCATACGAAAAACGGGCGCTTTCCGGCGTCAGCATGAGAATTTTGTGCCCTTTTTCCAATTTATTGGAATGATATAATTCTTCTAACATCAGGAAATTAGAGGCGGAAGCTACATTCCCGATTGTCGGCAGGTTCACAAACCATTTTTCTTCCGGTATGGAGTATCCCAGACGGATGAGTTCCGTCATCGTCTTCTCTTTGAAGAACATGGAAGATAAATGAGGTAAGAACCAGTCGATTTCTCCGGCATTGAGCTTTCTTTTTTCCAATACTTCCTGCAGGAAACAACCGCCTAATTGTGTGATATTTTCGCCCAAAAGGCGTGTATCCTGTTTGAGGGCGAAAAGGGATTTGGAGAGCCATTCTTCTTCGGGAAACGACGCCCAGCCGTGAATTTCGCCGTTTTCGTCCCGCTGGCCACCGGCGTACATGCACGTTTTTCGGATGGAAGCATAAGAACACAAATCGATCCATTCGATGCGGAACGAAAGACCTTCTTTCGCAGGTTTGTTCCTCAACAACACGGCGGCAGCTCCGTCGGATAACATCCACCGCAAAAATTCTTTCTCGAAAGCCAGATAGGGCTTTTCGGGCAACCGGTTTAGCTTATTGACTTCTTCTTCAAAGTAACTGTCTTTCATCCAAGCCGATAACCGTTCGGATGCGACACAGACCGCATTGTTCTTTTCGCCGGAAAGTACAGACAGCCAGGCATATTTCAGGGCTTGAATACCGGTGCAGCAAGAACCTGAAAAAGAAACCACTTCCGCATTTTTTCCGCCTAATTGCCCGTGAACCATCACACCGTGTGATGGCATAATCTGTTCGGGAGAAGCTGTTCCCGCCGACAGCAGTTCCATGTCGTCGATAGAAAATCCGTCCCGGCAAAGCAATTGCACGGCACGAACCGCCAACTCTACATTGGTGTGCGTCATATTTCCCTGTGCATCAAGCGCATAATATCGCTGTTTGATGCCATTATTCCTTAGAATGATACGTTTTGCAATGGAGGGTTTCTGATTGATCATCCCCAAATATTGCTCCATGTCATCATTCGCAACCGGCGAATTTGGTAAAAACTTAGATATAAGCGTTATAAAGACTTCGTTGTTCATGCCTGCAAAGATATGTAATATTTCCAAGAAAATCAAACATCGCATTGAATTTGCCTGTCCCTGCGGATCGCCTTGTATCTGAATGGATAGGTAAGATAGAAAAAACACAGTCCGACGGGCGACACCACATAGAGGACAAAAAACAGGTAGTACATAAAGAGTTTCAGGCGGAATGCCCGGTTAACGGTTCCGTAAGCGCCTTTCCGCAGTATCCATTTCGCCCAGAAGCCGAAAATCCGGTGTCCGGTTCTTTCGATAAAGGCGATAGAGGGCTTATACCGAACGGCTCCCTGTTGCAGTAACTTTTCCTGTAGCGTGGAAATGCCGGAAGTGGCAAGCGATTCGGAAATAACTTCTCCAAATACCCGCGCGTGGTCTATATCTTCGGGCGAAACCCCGGCCACAGGAAACAAACCCGTTTTTTCTTTCTTGCCGTACAACAACCAGCGAACTATTGTGATGACGCTTAGCAGATTGGCATGATGATCCTGTAACACGATGTTGCCGACCAACATCCCGCCACATTCTGCGATATACGACTTGACTTTCGCCTGCGCCATTATCCACATATTCCGGCAACCATTGACCGTAACGATGCGTTTGCCATTCAGATATTGCCGGATTGCAGCGTCCCGGAAGAATCCGAGTATGGGAATGGACGGCGACAAAAACCAAGGTTGATAAGCGACTATAACCAACTCCGCGTCAGCCGCATCGTTCAAATTCATTTCTTCTATGAGACACGGAATACCCTCTCTTGATTCGGGAAAAGCCTGAAAAAAGGAATTTGCCGACCAGGGGAAAGGATAGTTCGTTTTCGGTACAATCTTTTTATAGATTACCTCATGACCGGCCGCCGCCAACGGGCGGCAGATGGATTCAAGAATCGTCCGTCCCTGACCGGTTTGAGTGTAATAAAAAGCCGCAATCTTCGACATAGCGTGTCTGATAAAGAGTTATGATGTCTTACTTTGGCGCTTCCGTTCCGTTTCGTCGAGGATGATTTTACGCATACGCATGGCGTTGGGCGTTATTTCCACGTACTCGTCCGCACGGATATATTCCAGCGCATCTTCGAGGCTGAAAACAAGCGGGGGCGCCAATGTCACTTTATCATCCGAACCCGACGCACGCATATTGGTCAGTTTCTTCGACTTCGTTACGTTCACTACCAAATCGCCTTCTTTGGTATGTTCGCCGACCACCTGCCCGGCATAAACATCTTCGCCCGGAGCGATGAAGAATCGTCCGCGGGATTGCAGGTTGTTCAGCGCATAAGCAAAGGCGTTGCCGGTCTCCATCGCGATGATGGAACCATTCTGGCGATGTTCAATCGAACCTTTCCACGGCTGAAATTCCAAAAAGCGGTGGGCGATAATCGCTTCGCCGGTCGAAAGGGTCAGCAACAGGTTGTTCAGCCCGATGATACCGCGCGACGGAATTGCAAATTCGAGGAAGATACGCTCGTTTTTATTCGTCATTTCTTTCAGTTCGCCCCGGCGTTTGGTCACCACATCAATGACGCGGCTGGCAAATTCTTCCGGCAGATTGATGGTCAATTGCTCGACAGGTTCGCACTTCTCGCCGTTTATCTCTTTTATAATCACCTGCGGCTGACCAACCTGTAGCTCGTATCCTTCGCGTCGCATCGTCTCAATCAAGACCGACAGATGCAGGACGCCGCGACCATAGACTAACCATGAATCGGCAGAATCGGTTGCTTCTAAGCGCAAGGCGAGATTTTTATCCAATTCCCGCATCAGGCGCTCATAGATATGGCGTGAGGTGACATATTTACCGTCTTTTCCGAAGAAAGGCGAGTTGTTAATCGTGAAAAGCATCGACATCGTCGGCTCGTCAATGGCAATCGCCGGCAAGGGTTCGGGGGTATTGATATCGGTAATCGTTTCGCCGATTTCAAAACCGTCCACACCAATCACCGCACAAATGTCACCCGATTTGACGGAA
>JAISJX010000376.1 GCA_031261145.1 Tannerella sp. | reverse complement strand
AACCTTCTGATCCGTAGTCAGATGCTCTATTCAGTTGAGCCACGGGGCCAAAACGTCTCTATTTTTCGGGTGCAAAGTTAGGCTTTATTTTTGTTACCGCCAAACAAAAATGCAATTTTTCTTTCCCTAAAAGTCACATTTACTTTTTGAACTTATGCACCGCATTTACAAATTGACCTATTTGGCTCTATCCAATTGCAAGAATGACAGGAAGCCCGTTACTCCAGAAAACCGGGGTTAAAAATCAGAAAACCAATGTTTATCCCAACATTGAAATTCTTACTCGGATAGCTGTATCCATTGACAAACAGGCTGGCCGATACGAACGAAAGTTGAAGCACCAACGCCGTTTCACCCATATATTCGACTTTCTGAAACAAATCGCCATAATAAGGACGATCGAAGTAAGGAGTGGTCTCAAGTATCTCTTTTTTAATGGGCTTGATTGGCATAAAACCGTATAACTCGGTTCGCCAATGGAATATTTTGCCTAATGGAACGATCGGGATAATGCCGCCTGCAACATATTGATTGGCACGAAAGGCTTCGTTAAACACCACTTTACTGTGGGGTGTCGGTGTGAATGCAGGCGCCTGTAAGATGGAAGCTGTATAGTTGGACATCAGATTCTTACTGGAAACGACGACCTCTCCCATCACTCCAAGCCGGAATCGCTCTCCAAAACCGGTGTAGTTCACCCAATGCCCTTTGACTTGCAGCCAGTTATGATTATCTTGATTGTTGCTGTTGTTCGCCTGTTGGACATAAGGGTGATAGGTTTCATTTCCGGCAATAAAGTTTGCCGATACAACCTGCTGCCGGCCGCTGATGGGATACTGCTTCGCATTCAACGAATTTCGCTCGATCCGGAAAAAGGCGTTGAACAAATTATACCAGCTACGGTCGAATTTGGCATCCGAGAAAGACACATTGTTGGTCTGGTAATAGTTATCATTCAAATGTCCGTAGGCCAAGCCAAATTCTGTTTTGGAGTGGCTCATGAAAGGCAAGCCCAGTTTCAGCCTGGCATACTGTTCCGTTTGCTTGATAAAGGCGGGCATCACCTCCTCATAAAACAGCGACTGGTCTTGTACATATCTCCGGTTCGAGTAGAACAACTGCAAATTCAGATAGGATGGAATTTGGGTAGGTAAATAAATGCGTCCGTTCAGCATCGCGCCGGTGAATGTGTTGCCCATCTGAACATTAGCGCTCACGTCGCTGGCTACTTCGCCCAATCCCTGATACTCCAAACCCAGATACAACTGGTTGGCCTGATGGGACGAAATATTTCCTCCGATACTGACTTTCAGTTCCTCGCTGATGGTCACGTCCAGATAGAGGTCGAAACTGCTGTTTTTCCAGTTATAAATCGCCTGCGGGATGATTTCTTTGATTTTATTGTCGGTTAACATCTTGAAATAAGCGCGTTTAAAATCTTCCATCGAAAATTCGGCATTGATATCCCGGTGAAGCTGGTCATTGATATATGCGCGTTGCGCATCCGTAACGCCGGTGATATATATATTTTTAAACATCAGCGGAGGCAAACTTCCCTTATAGGTTTTCCGGCGGGCGTTGACTTCGCTCAGCGGAACTTCCCGCGGCACACGCGCTTTGATGGAATCTATCATTTGGATAGTACGCTGGTAACCAAGTTCCATCAGTTCTGCGGCTCGCTGAAAATCAAGCAACGAGACGTCGGGCAATGAAAACCGGACGATCATCCCGTCTTCCTCCTCAACGTTATAGTCTGTATGCTGCATCACCATCCGTTCAATCTGATTCATCGGATTATCAGACGGTTTGTTATCACCCCCGGTGACTGCCGAGCCAAAAATAAAGTCGGGATGAAAATCTTCTTTCATCACATCCACAGGAAAATTATTATAGATTCCCCCGTCGAACAGCGGAACGCCATCTTTCCATATTGGTTTGAAAAAGAACGGAAAAGTCATCGAGGAACGAACGGCTTCCCCTAAATCGCCATTTCGCCAGACAACCGCTTTTTTATTATAAACGTCCGAACTGATGCACCGGAAAGGGACAAACAGATTATTGAAATTCCAACTTGATTTGGCCGTCGCCTGTGCAAACAGCCCCATAAAAGCCTGGTTCATTTGAATAGGATCAACCAAACTGCCCGGTAGAAGAATTGTTTTGACTTGCAGAGAATCAGTCAGTTCAATGGAAAAGTGCATAAAATCGGAAGCATCGTCCGGTTTCTTAAAGTAATAGACATACGATTCTTCGACCTCTCCGCTCTGCCAATGCTGAAAATCGTCCGAAAGCAACAGCGCAAGCATCTCATCCGGCGTATATCCCATGGCATACATACTGCCGACAATGGAACCGATGGAAGTTCCCGCAATATAATCAATCGGTATATTATTCTCTTCCAAAGCCTTGATTACACCAATATGAGCCGCGCCTTTAGCCCCCCCGCCACTTAGAACTATTCCGACCTTTTGTGCTGAAATAGTTGATAAGCAGGAGAATAATAGTAAAAAACAGGATATAATCCGACCTTTCATTTCATATCAATTTTTCCATCCCAAAGGTACGGATATTTTTTGATTAAGAAAGGCCGGAATGAAAAAATACAAGGCCAAATTAATTTTTTACCGTTCTCACCACTTTTTTACCGAAAGATTGATTGACTAACTCGCGGTTGCGCGGACGATACGTCCCTTCCTCCATTTCACGCATAACAACCTGTGTGAAAAGACGAAACATCTTCTGTTCCTGACTTTCGTCGTGATAGAACGTATCCCATGCATAATTGAAAAGTTCATCCAGCCGTTCAGCCGACATTTGTTTCGGATGAAAGACTACTTGCCCGGCGTTGTAATGATTCCAGTCAAAATCGAAAATACGATTCTGCCGCAGGTAATCATCATAGCCTTTCGTATGTGGGAACGGCGTCATCACCGTAAATTCGGCCAAATCGAGGTCTATATCCAAGAGGAAGTCAATCAGGCGTTTGATGTCATCTTCCGACTGGTTGTCCAATCCCAGCAAAATCGTTCCTTCCACGCCAATGCCATAATCGTGATACCGTTTCACACGTTCCTTAATATAATCAGAGGTGTCATAGACAGCCTGATAAACATACCAGGCGCCGGCCTGAGCCGCCAAATCAAGTATTTTGGGGTCATCCTCAATCGTATGGCTAATCCATTTCTTTTTCAGGGGAATCATTTCCCTGAAAAGCTCCATTTCCCATTCTTTATTCTGCGCCAATGAGTTATCAACGATGAAAAGGCGGTTATTATCAATCGTTTCCAATTCCTCGATAGCTTTTTCTACCGGGCGCGGGCGGAAAGCGCGTCCTCCCAGATACGTTACGGCGCAGGGATAGCAGCTAAAACGGCAACCGCGCGACGCATGGAAAAGATCCACCATCTGCACGCCCTTATGGTTATAGAGTTCTCTTTTATACAAATCGCGGCGGGCAGGGCCAACCGACTCAATCGCCGGCATTTGTCCCATGAAGTTGTAAATCTTTTTCAGACAGCCGTTTCTCCAGTCATTCAGCACTTCTTCCATCCGTCCTTCGGATTCGCCCAAAAAGACGGCGTCGGCATACTGAACCGTTTCCTCGGCATGGAGCATGGTGGATATTCCACCGAAAATCACCTTCAGCCCTTTTTCACGGTACCGGGTTGCAATTTCCCACCCTCTTTTCACCTGCGTACTCAGCATCATTGAGATAGCTACCAAATCACAGGGTTCGTCGAAATTAATAGGTTCGACATTTTCGTCTGTAAATGAAACATCTACATAATCGGGGAGTGAAGCGGCAAAAACCACCGGCCCGTGAGGTGGTAAGTTAAAGGTTGTTTGTCCTTTCAATTTTTCCCATTTGGGATATATTAATTTTATCTTCATAAAAAACTATTATTTTTGCATATATAATAAAAGCGCTACCCCACCGGAAATCCGTCAAAAAGGAATCTTTCTTGTCCGGTTGCGATTTTTAAACCGGAATTTTCGATTATAAGAAAGCTATTTAAAATCCTGTTTATTCAGAATTTACCCTTTTTTGGAGGTTTCAAGTGCATAAATTAGTTGCAAATGTAGTAAATAAACCCGTATGGCGGTCAAAAAAGGATGATATTTTTTTAACACAGAGTTCTTTTATTTAAAGATTAAAGGCTCTTCCATAACGAAATTATCAATAAAGTTTTCTAACCTGCTATAGATAAAAGGAACCGGTCAGTTCCATGTATGCGGCTGTACGTTGATGTTGTTTATTTTCGAGGACAAGCCGGTTTGTTTCGACCGGAGGAGCCGGTTGAGTGGACAGTTCGACCAACAGACGTTTGGGAGAAGCGCCTTCCACGGGGATGACTTCGGTCTGCCGGGTGCAATAGAACGTGTGCCGATCGGCTTGGCGCAGCAGTTCTTCCTGTTGTTGACAGGGCAGGATCAGCGCCAGACGTCCGTCGGGTGTTAGCAACGAACGGCTTTTTTCGAGCAGGCC
>JAISJX010000337.1 GCA_031261145.1 Tannerella sp. | reverse complement strand
GTTTTGCCCCTTATCTGAAATCTGCTGATCTAAGCCGGGGCTATCTGGAAGGCTATGATCATGACTGGTATGGCGCATTTACGGGAAATGGACATATTGTGAATCACAACCTGAACGTTTCCGGGAAAAACGAGGCTTTGGGTTATTTCATATCGGGCGGTTATACGAAAGAGAAAGGCTACATCGAAAATGACAATTATAAAAGGTTTAATTTCAGGATCAATATCAATGCCGATATCAATCCCTGGTTGAGCTTGGGTACGGAATCTTTCCTGTCAACAAGCGATTATTCAGGGACAGCGCCAAGTCTTTCTGCTACTTTTCTTACGCAACCCTGGGGACCGGTTTATGATGCAAATGGCGAATACCTGCTTACTCCGAACGGACAAAATTTAAGTCCCTATCTTGAACTTCAACAGGATGATGACGAACGGCGTTTTAATCTCGTTGGGAATATGCATGCCGTTGTTAAAATACCTTTTATAGAGGGGTTATCCTACCGGATTAATTATTCGCAGAATTACAGTAATTATACGCATGACCAATTTAATCCGTATGGAGCCAATTATACCGGCTCCGGATACAAGAATTTTTCAAAGACGAATATCTGGTCTTTAGACAACATCATTACCTATAGCCGGACGTTTAAGAATATACACAAGGTGAATGCTACACTGGTCTATGGAGTGGAAGAACAGAAATACGGTTCAACCAATTCTTCCGCTCAAAAGTTCACGAATGGCAGTTTGGGATATTACCGGCTTCAGGCAGGCGATCCGTCCCTGTTCTCGGTGTCGTCCAATGCGGAACAGGAAAACAGTTTGTATTCGTCCGCAAGACTGTTTTACAGTTTCAGGGATAAATATTTAGTTACGGGAACCGTCCGCAGGGATGGCTTTTCGGGATTTGGCTCCAATAAAAAAACGGGTATATTTCCATCCGTTGCATTGGGGTGGGTCATCAGCGAAGAAGGTTTCTTCAAAAAAAATCTCGAATGGTTTAATTATCTGAAACTGCGAGGCTCTTACGGCATTTCCGGACGACGGGCGGTCGGCAGGTATCAAACCAAAGCGGTTGTATCGTCTTCTCCGCAATACATTTTCGGTGACGGAAATCCTACCACAGCCGGACAATGGATATCTTCCATGGCGAATAACAGTCTGGGATGGGAAACGACAGCCGGACAAAATTATGGAGCGGATTTCAGTTTTCTCAATTCGCGGATACACGGGAATATCGAATATTATTCCAACGATACGAAAAACATTCTTTACAGTATCCAGTTACCCAATATGAGTGGATTTTCCAGTATCCCTTACAACATAGGTAAAGTGCACAATCACGGTCTTGAATTTACCCTGGCGGGCAACGTTATCCAGACCTCCGATTTCAGTTGGGAAGCCTCGTTTAACTATTCGCGGAACCGGAATAAAATCGTTTCGATCTTAGGTCCGGATAATGATAAGGATGGAGATGGAAAAGAAGACGATTTGATTGCAAACGGCCTGTTTATAGGTAAACCACAAGGCGTAATTTATGATTATGAGATTACGGGCGAACTCTGGCAATTAGCGGACAGGGACGCAGGACGTATTCCGGCCGGTTTCTTCCCGGGAACATTAAAAATTGTAGATCAGAATGGAGATGGCGCTTTTTCTGCTACAAACGACCGGAAGATTCTGGGATATACCGATCCTTCGTACCGGTTTGGATTTGCGAATACGCTGCGTTACAAAAACTTCAGCCTCTATCTGTTTATCAACTCCATTCAGGGAGGAAAGAACTATTACAAGGCGCAGATGCAACCTGCTCATGCATTTTTCAATTATGAATTCATCACTCAGGGAGTTGGCCCCAAGGGGGGCTTTGATTACTGGATGCCGGAGAATCCAAATTCCAAATACCGCCGTCCAGACACCGGTCCGGCGTATGAAGGTGTGAATTATGATTCAAGAAGTTTTGTGCGGATACAGGATGTGACGCTATCATACACCTTTGATAAAAATTTAGTGCGCAAATTGTATGTTAATAATTTGAAGGTTTACGTTAGCGGTAAGAATCTGGCGACGTTCACAAGCTGGGAGGGTATAGACCCTGAACTTGGAATCGGAATAACACCGGGTTTGCCGTTGATGTCAAGCTATTCAATGGGTTTAAATGTTGAATTTTAAAAATTACACGAAATGAAAAAGTATAAAACAATAGTTCTTGCCTTGATATTTATATTGAGTGCATGTAACGAAAAAGAATGGCTGAATGAGACTGTATTCAGTTTCTATGCTCCTGAAAATTCATACGTTAATCAGGATCAGTTCAACTCGGCTGTAGCCCGGCTGTATGCCGAAACGGCGCCCCTCAGCGTCTGTAACGGGAGTGACAATATGGGGCAGATGAAAGGGGGCTTAGGTGATAACCTTTATCATTTTTATGATCCTGCTTCAACAGCGGCTAATTACGAGAAGAATGTGATTCCTGAAGGCGGTCTTATGAGCGCCATGTGGACGAATTATTATAAGATAATATTTGATGCCAATGTGATCATTGGTCGAATAGACGATGAGAGCATCAAGTTCACTCCTGAAAAACAACGAGCTTCCTTAAAAGCCGAAGCCTTTTTTTTCAGAGCATGGGCCTATAAGAACCTGGCCATTCTGTTTGGCGGCGTACCCTTGATATTAGAGGAAATAACCGCTCCCCGGAGAGATTTTGTACGGGCATCCCGCGACGACGTATATAACCAGTGTATCCGCGACTTGTCGTTTGCCGTTGAAAATCTTCCCGACCTGGCCGAATTACAGGGAGCAGAACGATTGACGAAAGCGGCAGCCAGTCATATCCTTGCCGAAGTGTATCTGTGCGTAAAGGATTGGGACAAGGCTATCAGCGCAGCTTCGTCCGTAATCAACAATTCCGGTTATACGCTTATGAAACAACGCTTCGGCAACTGGAAAGACAAGCCGGGCGACGTGTTTCGTGACTTGTTTATTCGCGACAATCAAAACAGGAACTGTACGGGAGGCCCGAATACGGAAGCAATCTGGGTCAATCAGTATGAATACAACGTACCGGGTGGAGGAGTCACCGAAGCTGGCCCCCGGTTTTTTGGAATCCAGTACTGGCAGTTGATGGGTAAGGATAATGTACCCCTGTTTCTTACATTTACCTCACAGAATGGCGGACGTGCGATAGGATTTTATGCCAACAACGATTACATCAATTATGAAATATGGGAAGATGACTGGAATGACATGCGTAATTCGGAGTACAATATCCGGCGTGATATGGTCGCAGACAATCCCGCATCGGCATACTCTGGGAAAAAGATTGTGGAAAACGACGCAATTCTCGATCCGGGTCCCTATAATGAATTTTGGCGGCCTTATTGGGCAAAATTTGTCCCCTTCGACAATTTTCCAGTTGAAACCATAGCCGACCCGGTTACCGGAGTGACCTATACTTCTGCACTGTCTGCCTTTACCGATACGTATTTTATCCGGCTTGCCGAAACCTATTTGTTACGTGCCGAGGCTTACCTTGGCAAAGGCAGCTTGGATTTGGCTGCCGCCGATATTAATACGGTCAGGGCGCGTGCAAATGCAAAACCGGTTGCTTCGGGTGATGTGACCTCGACTATATTCTGGATGAACGTAGCAGGGAACTGGAATATGAGGAATTGCGGGTGCTTACCCTGATGCGGTGCGACAAATTGGTGGAACGGGTCAGAAAGTACAATCCTTTCTTCAACGGAAAGTATTCCAGTCACACAATTCATGATTATCATAAGTTGTGGCCGATTCCCCAAAGTGAAATAGAAAGGAATACGGATGCTGTCTTGGAACAAAATCCCGGATATACCAAGTAAGATTGAAAATTACCGCCCGGAGTGTCAATTGTGACGCTCGGAGCGGTATTTGTAAATAACTAAATTGAAAAGAAGATGAGAACAATAAGTATTGTATTATTTATGATAATCGGTTTCAACGCTTTTTCGCAGGAGAAACTAAAATCGGAGGCTGAAATGCCCATTGTGGCATACGCTTATATTCCCGAAACGGAAACGTCTGTGGAGAGATTTCTCGAATTAAAGGAAGCGGGCATCAATATTAGCCTTAATGTGTATTCCAGTATTGATGCGATGGAAAAGGCATTAAATACAGCCCAAAAAGTTGGAATAAAAATGATTACAGGTTGCCCCGAACTGAAAACCGAAACAGAAAAAACGGTCAGACGGATGATGAAACACCCTGCCCTGGCTGCATATTATTTGGCAGATGAACCCGTTGAAAAAGATTTTGCCGGATTGGGTGAATGGATGAAAAAAGTACAGGCAATAGACAGTAAGCATGATTGTTATATCAACCTGCTTCCGAATTGGGCAGGAGCGCTCGAAGGAAAATCGTACCGCAAATATGTAGAATCATTTATAGAACAAGTGCCTGTTCCCATACTTTCGTTCGACACCTATCCGATCCGTGAACTTGCCGACGGTAGAATCGTTGTTATGGAAGACTACTGGTACGAAAATCTGGAAGTGATTCGGGATATAGCGCAAAAAGCCAACCTGCCGATCTGGGAATTCGCAATGTCTGTGGTTCATCTTCACCGGGATTATCTTTATCCCGTTCCCACGATAGCCCAGCTCAGGCTCCAGATGTTCAGCAATCTGGCGTATGGAGCGCAGACACTTCAATATTTTTCATACTGGACGCTCAACTCAAGGGAATTTTATCAGGGGGCGATCACAATTGATGGAAAACGTACGGATATCTATGACCGAATAAAAGCGGTTAATCTTGAAATACAAAACCTTTCGGGAGTATTTGTCAATGCGAAAGTAGTGTCTGTAGAACATACCGGCGCGTGGATACCCAAAGGCGTCCGGAGGTTGCGCAAACTTCCTGAACCGATTAAATTACTGGAAACTAACGGTGGAGGCGCTATTGTATCGGTTTTGGAGAAAAAAAACAGTCAATTTCTGGTCATTGTTAACCGGGATTTAAAGAATCCGCTGAAACTGACTGTCAACGCCGACGATTTGGTGAAGAGAGTATTGAAAGACGGTACGCTTGTCCCGGCTAATGCTTATACTCATACCATTGAAGTTGACCCCGGAGATGTGGCAATATTTACATGGGCTTTACACTAATAAAATACCATCTAATGAAAAAGATTGTTTTAACAGGAATCCTTATTTCTGTAGTCTTTTTGGGAGTTTCCTGCGGGAAAAAGCCCCAACAGTCCGAAGTCGGCCTGACGGAAGCGCCGTGTATTGTCAACATTGTCAATTTCATCCGGCAGATAGAGCCGCGTATTGCCGAATACACCGATGAAGTTTTGTATCAAACGGTTGTTGAGCAGGTGAAACAGTTGAATCAATACCGGATGCCGGGTACTTTCCTGATACAATACGACGCCATGCTTAATCCGAAATATCAGGAACTCCTGAAAAACGAACTTTTCCCGGGTTCCGAAATCGGCACATGGTGGGAAATCACGCAACCGCATGTAGAAGCCGCCGGACTGCAATGGCGCGGACGCTACCCGTGGGACTGGCATGCAAACGTGGGCTTTTCTACCGGTTACACGCCCAAAGAACGGGAAATATTGGTTGATGTATATATGGAAAAGTTTAAATCCATATTCGGAAAATATCCCGCTTCGGCAGGCTCGTGGTTTATCGATGCCCATACCTTAGCCTATATGTACGACAAATATCACATTACGGCGTCATGCAACTGCAAAGACCAGGTCGGCACAGACGGTTATACCCTTTGGGGCGGATACTGGAATCAGGCTTATTATCCGAGCCGCAAAAACGCCTATATGCCTGCGCAAAACGAGGCGGCTCAAATATCCGTTCCCATCTTCCGCATGTTGGGCAGCGACCCTGTCTATCAGTACGACCATGATTTGGGAAAACCTTCACAGGGCGTCATTTCCTTAGAGCCGGTATATACGGGTGCAGCCGGTGGCGGAGGCGTCCGCCCCTGGGTAGAATGGTTTTTCAAAAGTATGTCGGAAGAGCCTTATCTGGCTTTCAATTATATGCAGGCCGGTCAGGAAAACTCTTTTACATGGTCGAAGATGAAAGACGGACTGACGATACAAATTCCATTGCTCGACTCGTTGCGCAAACAAAACAAAGTACGCATTGAAACATTGGAAGCATCAGGCCGGTGGTTTAAGGAAAAATTTCCGGTAACGCCTGCTACAGCCGTTACAGCGCTTACCGACTGGCGGAATCAGGGAAATAAAACGGTGTGGTACAACAGCCGTTTCTATCGCGTCAATCTGATGTGGGAAGGAAAATCATTTCGTTTCCGCGACATTCATTTATTTGACGAACGTCTTGAATCGAACTATCTCACAAAAGCCTGTCCGACAACGCAGTGTATCTATACAACATTGCCTGTTGTGGACGGCTTCAGGTGGAGCGCTCCCGACCATAAAGCCGGTTTGCGCATCGTAGATGAACAGGGAAACCAACGGGAAATCAATGCTCCTGTTGTTACCGAATTGCCCGGTAATGTGCTGAAAGTTGTTTTTTTAAGTTTGCAGGGTGAAACATTTACCCTGTTGTTTTATGAAGACCGCTTTGAACTTGCCTGTAAGTCGGGAAAGCTGAAATGGGCGCTCGAACTGACCACCCAAGCCAATGCTTCATTGCCGTTTCAATCCATCAAAAGCCAACAAATCAAAGCCGCTTTCACTGGTTTTGAGTATGGTATTGAGTGTAAAAAAGGACGTTTTGAACAGGCCGAAGGATGTGTTTTCCGCATCTTGCCCGAAAAGAACAAAATTATTATAGATTGCAGTAAGAGAAGTTAAGAAATAAAAGAAGTTAAGAAATATGAAAAACGATTTTTCTCCGTCTCGAAGGACATTTCTTCGGTCGGGATTGGTTTTGGCGGCAGGTTTGCCTGCTATACGGATGTATCCGTTTTCAGATGCTGGTAGAGACGGGGCGCGCCCCGTCTCTACAGGTGGTGACGACCCATTATTCAACCTGTTTCGGCAACCGCCGACTTCCGCGAAGCCTTTTGTGCGTTGGTGGTGGAACGGCGACAAAGTAACCGCCAGAGAACTTCTCCGCGAATTGGACGTGTTGAATGAAGCCGGAATAGGCGGAGTTGAGATTAATCCTATCGCCTTTCCTCCCGGCGACGATTTGGCGATACCCTCCATGCAGTGGCTCAGTCCCGAATGGATTGAGATGGTAAAAGTGACTTTGAAAGGCGCCGCCGAACGGGGAATGATATGCGACATCATTGTCGGCTCCGGTTGGCCCTTTGGCGCTGAATACCTGCAAGGAGACGAACGTTCGCAAATTCTCACCCGCACGACCCGAAAAATACAGGGACCCGGGATTGTCGAAATTGAGATTGCCGAGCTTTTGAAAGAAGCCGCGCCAAGGATAGGGTATCCCAACAAAAGTTCCACCAGTGAATTGTATTCTCTGTGTCTGGCGCCGCTTGCAATGGACAAATTTATGCCGCCCACCTGGCTGCCGTTCGACAAGGAACAAAGCAAAGTCAGCATTCAAGTACCGGAAGGCGAGCATATCCTGTACGCCTTAGTAACCTGTACCGGCTTTCAGTCTGTTATACAAGGGTCGCCCGGCGCTGCCGGTCCGGTGTTGAATCACTTAAATCAGGTAGCCTCCCAAAAATTCCTTGACAATATGGCAGACAAACTCTTTCCGCAGATAGCCGGATTAAAAGGCTTTCGTTCCATGTTTTGCGACAGCATGGAATTGGAAGGAGCCAACTGGTGCAATGACTTTTTACCGGAGTTTAAACGTCGCAGAGGATATGATATAAAACCGTACCTG
>JAISJX010000253.1 GCA_031261145.1 Tannerella sp. | reverse complement strand
GGTAAAATATTCGCAGGGAAAATCAGTTGATGTTCGTATTTTCAAACAAGAACACCATCTTTGCCTGACGATTGCCGACCAAGGCTCAGGTATCATGCCCGAACATCTTGCCAATATCAGCAAGCCTTTTTATCGCGCCGACCACACCCATCAAATTAAAGGCAGCGGAATTGGTTTGTCCATCGCGCTTCGTATTTTGGGAAAGAATAAAATTGAATACAAGATAACATCGGAAGTAAACGTGGGGACAAAAGTAGCTTTGAGATTTTAAAAGGATTATCCGTCGAATCGAACATGAAGGATGCACCGTTTGAAAACCAGGCTGTAAGATATGAGCAATTTACATAATGCAACCGATATATTCCGATTTGCTGTCATTTTATTTCGATTAGATTTATTTTTATGTGATTTTGTTTGGTGAATTGAATTTTTGCTTTACCTTTGCACCGAATTAAAACAAACGACAATGACAGAACAAAAAGTTTATTCATCCACGCTCGACCGGCTTTTAGGCAAGAATGCATTTTTAATTATCTGGTGCATCATTGCCGCTTTCGGCACGTATTTTTGCACGTATGCCTTTCGTAAGCCGTTCAATGCCGGGACGTATGAAGGTTATGTCCTCTTCGGTATCGGCTACAAAACCGTGCTGATTATTTCGCAGATGCTGGGATATCTGGTTTCCAAATACTGCGGCATTAAAATCATCGCCGGACTGAACTACGGCAAACGCATCCTTTATATTATTGCATTAGTGGCCGTTTCGGAACTGGCGCTGGTGGGCTTCGGCCTGACGCCTTATCCGTACAACTTTGTCTTTTTGTTTATGAACGGTTTGCCTTTGGGCTTGATTTTCGGAATCATTTTCAGTTTTCTGGAGGGACGCCGGTTCACCGAAATGTTGTCGCTGGGTCTGACCATCAATATGATTATGGGTTCGGGCGCGCTCAAATCCATTTATTTCATCATCCGCGACGCGTTACATATAAGCGAGTTCTGGATGCCGGCCGTCGAAGGGTTGGTTTTTGCCGGGCCGTTCCTGTTTTTTGTCTGGATGTTGTCGCGCATCCCGCCGCAGAGCCATTCCGACATTGAGCAGCGAACCAAACGCGAGGCCATGACCGGTGTGGATAAACGCAAACTGATAGCCGGTTTCGGAATCGGATTGTTTGCCATCGTCGCTATCAATGCCTTGCTCACCATGTGCCGCGACTTCAGGGATAATTTCATGGTGGAGGTCGCCCGCGAAATCAATCTGTCGGACTCGATGAATATCTTTTCGCAAATCGAGTTTCTGATTGGTATCGTTGTGTTTATCTGCGTCGGATGCCTGTCTTTCATCCGTTCCAACAGATATTGCTTTGTGGTGCAGCACGTGATGATTTTTGCCGGACTGGCGATTCTGTTAGCGGGGTCGTTGATGTATTCCGTCGGCAATCTCAATCCGCAGTTGTGGTTCATCCTCGTCGGATATGGCATATTCCTTCCGTACATTACCATTCAAAGCGTCTATTTCGACCGTTTCATCGCCTTGTTCAAACCCAAAGCCAACGCCGGTTTTCTGATTTACATTTGCGATTCGGCGGGATATACCTGTTCCATGCTCATCCTGCTCTACAAGGAGTTTTTTGCCGTCGGGATTTCGTTTTCCCGCGTATTACACCTGATGAGTATCTTTGTGCCGGTCATCTGCTTGCTGTTTTTGATAACGGCGGGTATTTTCTTCCGGAAAAAGTTCCGGGCTGCGCCGGACAGCATAGCTGGCAAACAAATAAGAAAAGTAATTGTTTCAAACATATAAGTATTAATTTAAAATTCAAATTAAATGAAGAATCGTCCGTATATTCTTTTAACTCCCGGTCCGTTGACCACCTCCGACACCGTACGCGAAGCCATGCTTCGGGACTGGTGTACGTGGGATGATGATTACAACAATCTTGTACAGGATTTACGCGCCCGTTTGCTGGCGCTGGCCGGGCCGGATACCAGTGGGTATACCACCGCCCTGATGCAGGGAAGCGGCAGTTTTGTCGTTGAATCGGTCGTCGGGAGCGTGATCCCCCGCGACGGGAAGTTGCTGGTTGTATCCAACGGCGCGTATGGCGACCGTATCGAAACCATTGCGCTCACGCTCAACATCCCTGTGGTGAAATACAGGGAAAGTGACGCTTCGATTCCCAACCCGGAACAGATCCGGAAAATGCTGGAAGACGACCCGTCGATCACGCATGTCGCCGTCGTACACGTGGAAACGACTACCGGCATCCTGAATCCGGTGGCCGAAATCGCCGCCGTGGTGAAAGGACTGGGGAAGATACTGATTATCGACTCCATGAGCGGTTT
This sequence comes from Tannerella sp., assembly GCA_031261145.1. The sequence goes on along the minus strand of JAISJX010000253.1, from coordinate 838 downwards.
TGGCGGCGTATCCATTGATGTGCCGGCGTTGGGCGTCGATTTCCTGATCAGTAGTGCAAACAAGTGCATACAAGGTACGCCGGGATTCGGTTTTGCCATTGCCCGGACGTCCGAACTGGAAAAATGCAAAGGCCGGGCGCGTTCACATGCCCTCGACCTCTACGACCAGTGGTACAATATGGAAAAAGGCAAGGGCAAATGGCGTTTCACCTCGCCTACGCACATTGTTCGCGCGTTTTACCAGGCTTTGATCGAACTGGAAGCGGAAGGCGGCGTGGCGGCTCGCGAAAAACGCTATCAAACCAACCATCAGATATTGACAGAAGGCATGTTGAAACTTGGATTCACGATGGTGATCCCTGAAGCGATACAGTCGCATATCATCACTTCGTTCTATCCGCCGGAGACGCCCGACTATGACTTCAAACGGTTCTATCAGAACCTGAAAGAACGGGGCTTTGTGATTTATCCCGGAAAACTGACGGAAGCCGAAACGTTCCGGATCGGTAACATCGGCGACATCTTCCCGGAGGATATGGAACAGTTGCTCGTTGCCGTGGCGGACTCCATGTATTGGAATAAATAATGTACACATTTTAATCATTCAAACAAGATGAAAAATATAAAAGCCATTATATGCGACTGGGCGGGAACGACGGTCGATTTCGGTTGTATGGCGCCGGTGAAAGTGTTTGTGGATGTTTTTGCGCAGCAGGGAGTGGAAATCACGCTCGACGAAGCGCGTAAACCGATGGGACTGGCTAAAAAAAGCCATATCGAAGCCTTGATAAACGACGAAGGAATCGCCGCCCGCTGGAAAGCGAAATTCGGAAAGTCG
>JAISJX010000178.1 GCA_031261145.1 Tannerella sp. | reverse complement strand
CCTGCCCCTGCCCGCCGGCGCCGGATTCACCTACAACATCCGTCCGGGCTACCATTTTGTGGACAGCCGCGATGACTTTCCCTTCATCATCATCACCACGGACACTGACACGCCCGGCGTCCTGAAGGCCGGTAACCATCCGCTCGACAACCTGAAGGTAACAACCGGCACCGCCCGCGATACCGATGGCCGTGTTATCCTCGAACGCATAGCCACGGACAGCATGCGCGTAACGATCAAGATGGTGAACGAGAATATCACCATTACGGTAACAAGCGGCACACCGGACGGTATCAAGACAGTGGACGGAGCGAAGGTATGGAGTTATGGCGGAGAGTTGAACCTCTACTCCCCGACGTCCGGCACAGCGCAGGTCTATAGCCTGACAGGCCAGTTAGTGAAGAAGCTCACCTACACAGCAGGCGAAACAGTGACGCAACCATTGGCGAGAGGGATTTATATCGTCCGCATCGACGGGAAAACGTGGAAGATGATAATAAATTGAGAAATTTAGGAATTTAGGAATGAAGAGAAATTTATATTTCTACATTTCTTCATTTCTTCATTCCTACATTAAAAATATATGCCCTAACCGAAAATAAAATATTTTTTTGTGTGTTTCACTCGAAAGCCATATATTTGTACGTCGAATGACGAATAGTAAAATAATGGATATGAAAGACGCGATAAGTTTATTGATTTGCCTGTGTTGCTGCACGTTTGCATCCAAGGCGCAAGATGTTTTCCCGGATGTACCGGTCACGAAAAGCGAGTGGAACGGATATACCCGGTATGATTTCAACTTTCAGGGAAAGGCGGGCATCCTTGTTTTCCCCGGACATGCGGCGGAAAACAAGCCCTGGATATGGCGGCCGGCCTTTTTCGGTCACGAACCGCAAGCCGACCTTGCCTTGCTGGAAAAAGGCTGGCATGTAGCTTACTATGACCTTACGGATTTGTACGGCAGTCCGCACGCGGTGGCGTTGGGATATGATTTCTACCGTTTTATGGTGCAAACCTACGGGCTTTCCCCGCAAACGGCGCTGGAAGGATTCAGCCGGGGAGGATTGCTGGCGTTCAACTGGGCGGCGGCCTATCCCGACAAGGTGGCCTGTATCTATGTCGATGCGCCGGTCTGCGATTTCAAAAGCTGGCCGGCCGCCGGCAAACGGGACAATCCGTCCGGCTTGTGGCAGGATTGCCTCCGGGAATACGGCCTTACCGCACAGGAAGCCTGGGCTTATCCAAGGAATCCGGTGGACAACCTGGCCACGCTGGCGCAGGCGGGAATCCCGGTGATTGCCGTATGCGGCGAAGCGGACGACGTGGTGCCCTATAAAGAAAATATGGGACTGATACGCAGTCGATACCGTGCTTTGGGCGGTCACGCGCATGTCATCGTTAAACCGGGCGTGAACCATCATCCGCACAGCTTGGAAAATCCGGAACCGATCGTTGATTTTATCCTGCGTCACAATGAGATGTACCGCGGGAAGATGGATATTCACCGCCGTGGAACGCTGAACAATTGCCGGCTTAAATTCGAGCGCGAAAAAAAGGGGCGGGTGGCTTTTATGGGCGGTTCCATCACCGAGATGAACGGCTGGCGGGAGATGGTCTGCCACGAGTTGCAAATCCGCTTTCCGGATACGGAATTTGAGTTTATCAATGCCGGAATCAGTTCCACGGGAACCACGCCGGGCGCGTTTCGTTTCGAGCGCGATGTGCTGTGCAACGGCCCTGTGGATTTATTGTTTGAAGAAGCGGCTGTAAACGACGAAACCAATGGATTCAGCGACATCGAACAGGTGCGCGGCATGGAAGGCATCATCCGTCAGGCGCGGCTTTCCAATCCGGAGATGGACATCGTGATGCTCCATTTCATCTGGGACGGGATGCTGACTGCTTTGTCGCAGGACATCATGCCCCAAGTGATTCTGAATCATGAAAAAGTGGCTGAATACTATCAGATTCCGTCCATCAACCTGGCCTGGGAAGTCTCCCGGCGGATGCAAGCCGGCGAATTTGACTGGAACATGTTCGGCGGAACGCATCCGGCGCCTTTCGGACATAAAATCTATGCAGCCGCCATTAGCCGCCTGTTTGATGAGATGTGGCATTTCCCGCTTGACGGCTTTGGCGCGGTTAATCCGCACAGTTTGCCGTCCGCGCCGTTAGACCCGTACAGCTATTCCGGCGGAAAATTAGTCGATATACGTCAGGCCAAATTGGGTAAGGGCTGGAAATATGCCCCCGACTGGCAACCGAAACTCAAGGCGGGCGCCCGGAAAGGGTTTGTCAATGTGCCTGCGATAGAAGCGCTTACGCCGGGGTCGCAACTGCGTTTCGCCTTCACCGGCAAGACGGTGGGCCTCTTTCATGTGGCCGGCCCGGACGCGGGCGTCATCGAATACAGCGTGGACGGAAAGCCGTTCCGGGAGAAAGACCTTTTCACCGAATGGAGCGCCGGATTATATCTTCCGTGGATGACAATATTGGAAGCCGGTTTGGACGAAGGCCGGCATGAACTCGTTCTCCGCATGACCAAAAAACATCATCCCGATGGAAAAGGCCATGCCTGCCAGATTTTCTATTTTGCGGTTGATTAATAACTGATACCGAATTGTAAAAATCGTATGAAAGAGCAGAAAAGAATGGAAGATGACAGTGGTTGTCCTGATAATAAAGAGGATATTACATTATTGCGCTCTTTTCTCACCGGAAATGACCACGCATTTTCATCCATATACAATAAATATGTGGCTGAATTATTCGGATATGGCATCGGCCTGGGATCTGAACGGGAAATGCTGAAAGACGCCATTCAGGATGTTTTTTATACTTTTTATGTCCGTAAAAATCAATTGACCGAAGTCCGTAATCTGAAATATTATTTGTTCCGTATGTTGAAAAACAGGCTGTTGGATATGTATAAGTCGACGGTTCATGTAAATGAGGCGGAACCTCCCGAAGAAATGTCCTTCACCATCAAAACCACTATTCTGGACGAGTTGATTGCCGAGGAAGAGAAAACGGCGCTTCAAATCAAGATTGACACGTTGTTGAGTACGCTGACCAGCCGTCAGAAAGAAGCTGTTTATTTGCGCTTTATGCAGGAAATGGAGTATGAGGAAATCGGACGGTTGTTGGAGATGACTCCCCAGGCCGTACGCAAACTGATATTCCGGGCCATCAAACGGCTACGGGAAGAAAATATTCCGTTTTATCTCCTTTTCTAAAATTTTCCGGCGCTTTGTTGCATTTTTCCGGAAAAAATGGGAACAAAATTTTTTCCGGGTCGTCTTTATAGAAATTAATTATAAATTCGATTCGCATGTTAAACAAATGGCTGCAAAATGACGCCTTTTTACGGTGGAGGTTTTTCCAATCAGAGAAAGACCAATTGTTTTGGGATAATTTCATCAAAGAGAATCCCGAAGCAAAACCGGATATTGATGAAGCTATCAAATTATTGAAATCGGTGAAATTAAACGATTATAAACTGTCCATAGAAGAAAGATTGGATATTTATGAATTAATACAGAGGCGTATAGATGCGAAAAAGAAGTATCGACGCATCGGGTATTATCTTGCGGCATCGACGGCCGCCGCTTGTATTGCGTTGTTTCTGTTCCTGTCCGGATGGTTCTCATTCCGCCCGGGTACGATACCGGAGAATACATTATCCGCCGTGGCGGTCGACAGTACCGTAAATGAAAAGGACATTCGATTACTTTTGGCGGATAATCAAAC
>JAISJX010000158.1 GCA_031261145.1 Tannerella sp. | reverse complement strand
GGAACCTTCCAATCCGATTTATGCTGAAGTAATCATCCGCACATTAAGCGCCGATTCGCAAAAAGATTTGACCGAAAGCAAGTATCCCTACCAAATGCCCCGTTACCTGAAAAACGGGCGCATAGATATGACGATGCTTTTACAGGATTTTCAAGCGTTCTGGCGCGAAAACAGCGAAATATGAATTCTCCCAAAAGCGTGTAAACAGAAAACCGGATTGTCGATGATGAATTGACAACATTGGCATCCACGCTACACCGGAAACGCTATCTTTGCAAAAACGAGCAAAGATACATAGATATGTAACAATAAAAAGGTAAAAGACCTGAGAAAATAGATCAAAAAGAGAATTACAAACTATGCAATTCTCTTTTTGGTTTATTGGGATATATTCCCTTACAAATTATTAATATCCCGGATTCTGCTCGATCAGGTTATTGCTGTTCATAGCCTGTTCAGGAATGGGGAAACGGTTGTAGTGCGGCTTGTTATCAGCCGGTTTGTCCCACCATGCTTCTGTGGTATATTTGTTCCAGCGGATGAGGTCGGTGCGGCGACGTCCTTCGCCGAGAAATTCAATCAGCCATTCGTCCAGGAGACGCCACTCGTCGAGGTTGGCGGCAGTCACGGGATCCGGATCGCCGTCCGTGAAGTAACGTGTGCGTACCTGATTGATTAGATCGGCAGCTACGGCCTTATCGCCTGCCCGCATTTTGCACTCGGCAAGCATGTAGTAAACCTCTGCCAAGCGTAATACGGGGATGTCGGGATTGCCCTTCAGCGTTTTTTCGGACAGCCATGGGATGGGAGAGAATTTTGCCAGACGAACACCGGAGTTTTCTTCGCCCCAGCGAGCGCCTTCTTTACCATAGTCGGCTTCGGCGCCTGCTTGCGGAAAGATGCGGGCGATTTGGTCAACTATCACCAATACTTCCGTTGGCTTGACTTGGCGGTTACCACCATGGCAGATACTGCCTGTAACAGGATTAATCATTGGCCCGAAATAGAACATACCACGCCATTTTCCTCCTCCTTCATACGCATTAAGTTGCTTGCGTACATCCTTTTCATGGAATTTACCAAAAGGACTGCCGAGACGGTATGTCCCCTTCGGACTTGGATCGCTGCTACCATACAGATACGACTTGCCATTCACATCAAGCGATGGCACGAGACAGAAACCGTTGTTTCGATTTCCTATTTCACCGTTGTCCCAATATTCACCCATACCATAGTGGTTGGAATGAGGCCCTGTACTGCGTTCGCTCTGGGCGTTTTGACTTGGTACGGTCCAGATTATCTCGGGCGAGCGGTCGTTGTCGAAGCCAAAGATGTTGGTCCAGTCTGTATCAAGTTTGTAGGCGCCATAATCGCCGTTGATGATTCCCTGACAGAGGGCGGCACATTCGGCGAATTTGTCCTGACGGATGTAGGGCACGGCATTGAAGTAGAGGCGTGCTAACAGGAGAGCGCCTGTGGCCTGGTTGATACTGCCTGTTTCCATGGCGCCAAGCGTTGTCTTCTTTGGCAGTTTGGGGATGGCTTCCTTCAGCAGGTTCTCAATAAAGGTGAAGGTTTCTTCGTCGGTGGAGCGAGGCAACGCATCTCCTTTATTACTGGTGTAGAGCGGCACGCCGCCGAAGAGGTCAAGCCCACTCAGATAAAAGAAAGCGGCCAGGGTCTGAAGTTGCATCAGCACGGCATCGCGGCTACCGGCAGGAAAACCAAGTGCATCGAAATCAACATACTCGTCGATGTCATCTTTAGCGCTCCATGTTTGCGCCACACCCATTGAGAAGGCGCGCCACGCATCGTTTACGCCGCCGGTGGTTGGCGTAAAGTCATGTTGGTACTGGCGCAGGTAGGCTCCGCCGTCGTACCAGTCGTTATAACGAGAGGGAGTCAGCATCTCGTCGGTTGTGTATTCTTGAAGCATCTTCAAACTTGAATGAGCTTGATTATCAGCCTGCGACCATGCCCAGTGGGTGAAAGGACGCCCCATACGCTGATAGACCTTCGATTGGGTATCGAAGAACAAATTAGGTGTCGATTGCGAATAATACTCCGGCTCGACACTGCAAGACTGATAAATTGCGGAGATCACCACAATGGCGATGACGGTACTAAAAAATTTATACTTTTCCATTTTAATTCTTTTTTATGTGATTAGAAATTCAGTTGAAGTCCGAGGGTAAACGTACGGGTTTGCGGATAAATGCCGCTCGCTTTCTCGATACCCGTATCCCAGCCGGTAATGTCCACAGCGGGATTCAGTCCCCGATACTTGGTGAAGGTATAGACGTCGTTGCCCGTTACATAGAGTTTGACATTATCCACCAAGTTGGTGTATTTCCTCATCGGCAAGGTATAGCCCACCGTGAAGTTCTGAATCTTGAGGAAAGTGCCATCATAGAGGAAATAGTCGCACGGCTGGGGACGTCCGGTAATGTTATCATTCTTTTTGATTGCGTCGTAGAGCATATTGCCCTGCGCAACGGTCTTCAGTCCATACAGGATTTCTACGCCATTGTAAATGTCGTAGTCTATCCAACTGGTGAGGGTCAGGTTGAGCGACCAGTTCTTGTAGCTCAGGTTGTGCGACCATCCTGCCATGAGGGTGGGCATGAAATTACCCTGGTATATGCGGTCATCTACGCGACCATCATCGCCCTTGATGATTTCGCCGTCCTTATTATATATCTGGATTTGTCCATCATCGCTGATGCCTGCATAAGGATAGAGGAAGTAGCTGCCCACTTTGGCGCCTTCTTCGATACGGTGTGCATATTGTACCCAGTTATTGATGTAATCGCCGTTGATAAAGGTTTGGTTTCCCCAGAGCGTACCGATAACGGTTTCATTATGGCTCAGGTTGAGCGAGGTGTTGTAGTTCCAATCTCTGGAGCGCACCACATCGGCGCCGATTTCAAATTCCCATCCGCTATTTCTCATCGTACCGATATTCTTGTACATCTCCGACTCGGTGTTGGGCGGCTGCGGAACCTGCACATTGTATATAAGTCCCTCTATATTGCGACGGTAGAGGTCAAACTTACCGTAGAGGCGGTTATCGAAAAGCGAATAGTCAAGCCCGATGTTCCACTCGTGCTTTTCTTCCCAGCCGAGTACGTCGTTGATATTCCTCGTTACGCCATAAGAGTAGGCCCAACTGCCGTCAGGTAATAACCAGCGGGTATCGGATCCGTACATTTTGGCGGCATAATCGGCGGAGAAACCTTCGTTACCCGTCACACCATAAGCGAGGCGGAGCTTGAGGTCGTTCACAAAGCTGACATCTTTCAGGAAAGATTCATTCGAGAGACGCCATCCGGCAGAGGCAGACCAGAAGTTTCCCCAGCGATTCTTGGCGGCAAACTTGCTCGATCCTTCCCGGCGGATGGAGGCGGTAGCCATGTATGTATCCTTATAGGAATAGTTGGCGCGGGCGAAATAAGCCAACAAGCGCTGTGTGATTCCCTTTGAGGAGCCCATTTCGGCTGTGCCTTCTTTCAGACGCGCACCTTCGCCGATGTTCCAGAATTTGACGAGATCATTGGTGAAGTGGCCGTTTTTGGCATTAAAATTCTCGTTGTTTTGCTCAAAGTAGCTGTATCCCGCCACGGCATTGATGCTATGATCGCCAAATCCTTTGATATAGGAGAGATAACCATCGGTATTGAGCAGTTCGGTTTTGCTGAATTCAAGTTCAGCCCAACCCTTGCGCCCGGCTCTTATTTCTTCGCGGGAGAACATGGAGCGGTAGTAATGCCTTTCCCACTGGCGATTCTCGTAACCTGCCGTCTGGCGATACGAGAGACCTTCGACAGGCAGGATGTTGAGTTTAAGCGTCACATCGGGACGAAACCATTTGTCGAGGCCCTCGTCGGTTTTCAGCGCGGCTTCGCCGATCTCGTTCATTTCCGTGTTGTCGCCATCAGTCCAGATGTTGAATCCTGTCTGGCTGCCGGGATCATAAATCATTTGTGTCGGGTTGGCGCGCATGATACCTTCGATAGAAGGTTTATTCTGGGTACGTTTCGCCTGACGGTAACTGATGTGAGTATTGATATCCAACCATCCCTTGAGGAGTTTGAAGTCCGTGTTGATACGCCCGGCATAGTCCTCGCGTGCGTCGCCTTGCAGGATACCGCGATTGTCGTCGTACATCATGGTGGCATAAATGCGGGCATTCTCGGCTCCGCCATGGATAGTCAGCACGTGACGGTTCGAGGTTGCATCGTCGTTCAATGCCTCTTTCCACCAGTCGGTATCATGCCCGTAGTTGTTCTTGGCGCCTCCGTAGGTACTCATATAATCCTGAGCATTCAACATGTCGGGCTGACCGAAGGCTTGTTTGAACGTCACCTCGCCGGTATAGCTCATCTTTAGCTCGTTGGATTTCGCCTGTTTGGTGGTGATCAAGATCACGCCACCGGTGGCGCGTGTACCGTAGATAGCTCCGGCAGAGGCGTCCTTCAGTACGTCGATAGACTGGATGTCTTCCTGCACGATGGTACGGATGTCGCCGCCGGGCATTCCGTCAATCACAATCAGCGGAGAGCGCGAGGTGTTGATAGACGCCATACCGCGCAACTGGAAGGTGTTACCGGAATTGGGGCTGGTTGTCCCCGACATCACTAAGCCGCCCACCTTGCCTTGCAAAGCAGTGGCGATTGACGCTCCGCCTACGCCCTGCGGCAGATCGCGTGCAGAGAGCGAGGTGATAGAACTCGTTACCTGCTTCTTTTGCATGGTACCGTAACCAACAACGACGATTTCTTCCAAGGCTTTGACATCTTCCTTTATCCGAATGGACAAAGCAGTTCTGTTAGATACCGGAACTTCCTGAGATATATACCCGATATAGGAAACAGTCAGCGTAGCGTTTCCGGGTACATTCAAGATAAAGTTACCTTCCACATCCGTCGCTATACCGTTTGTAGTGTTTTTCTGGACAACACTGACGCCGATAAGCGGTTCGCCTGATTCATCCGTTACCGTACCTTTAACAGTGATAGTTTGTTGAGCCATGCTTTCCTGTATAAAGACAAAACAAAACAGTAGATGAATGAACACAATAGCAATTTTTTTTGCTTCTTTGATTAAAACATAATTCATAACATGTATTTTTTAAATTAAGGGACTTCTAAAAATTCAAAATTGTCCTGACGTGGTCTTCGCTTGACCCTTTCATGATACGACAATCCCAGCTAAGACGAAGTCCGTTTATCTCGACTGAAACATGCCACAAATATACGTAAAATTTCTATTCCACAAAACTTTTTTAGCATTATTTTTTTTATAAAATACCGCCATTTGTTTGTTCTATTTTAACTAATTCATTGCTAATCGCCCGATTTACTCACTGAAAATAAGAAAATATTTTCGGTTATTTTTCATTTTTTATGCAAGGGGCAAGGGTAGATTTAAAAAGAAGGGATTCTATCCGTCATTTTCGTTTGTTAAAAATATTCATACAGCTCTCGCAAAGGCGGTGTTTGGGGGTATAAACAAGTCAGGGATATTTACAATCCGCTGTATTTGTTAGAATGACAACGGATTGAAAATCCTGATAATAAAAGAGATGGAATTTGGAATCCCATCAACGTGGAGTGGAATCAAAATCCAATCAACGCAAGCAACGCAACGGTTATTTTCAATCAGAAAAAGAGAGCGGCGGTAAGCGACCATGTATGGGCTTTTCCCGACCACTTCACATCGTTCACGTCAAATGTTTTGTAATCATCCGTCAACGCCCAGCCATAGTTCAGTCCGAGTTGCAATGTGTTAAACAGTTCGAGACCTGCAATAAAATTCAGTCCCCCGCTGAAACTCCGGGTTTCTATCTGGCCTTTGACATCATTGAAAAGATGCTCTATTTCCCAATTCTTATCGCCTCCAATCCGAAAGCCGAAATACGGGCCGAATGCCAGATAGGGTTTGACAACAGGCGTTTTAGCTGTCCATTTCAGATGAACAGGCACTTCCAGAAAGTCATTCTTAATGGCTTCCCTGTTCTTCACTTCAAAACCTTTCCGGGCATATAAAAGACCGATATCCAGCCCAAAATGAGAAGGCTTAAAGTTCACATCCATCACAGGCCCAATATGAAAACCTGTTATATTATCTACATCAATGATGTCCTTATCAAATTTCACCGATGTAAGGTCTATTCCGCCTTTCAATCCAAAACGCACCTGTGCATTCGCGGATAGCGCAGAAAATAACATGATTACCAAAAATACTCTTTTCATATACATCCCTCCTATTTATTAAAATTCTGCATTTTTCGGCGTGCGCGGGAACGGAATCACGTCCCTGATATTCGACATGCCGGTCACAAACAGCAACAAACGTTCAAAGCCCAGTCCGAAACCGGCGTGCGGCGCTGTTCCGAAGCGGCGGGTATCAAGATACCACCATATATCTTTTTCGGGTACATCCATCTCCCTGGCACGGGCAGACAGTTTGTCGTAGTCTTCTTCACGTTGCGAACCGCCGATGATTTCTCCAATCTTCGGGAACAGCACATCCATGGCACGAACGGTCTTACCATCGTCGTTCTGCTTCATATAGAATGATTTGATTTCTTTCGGATAGTCGGTCAGGATAACTGGGCATTTAAAATGCTCCTCCACCAGATAACGTTCGTGTTCGGAGGCCAAATCCGCTCCCCAGAAAATCGGAAATTCAAATTTACGCCCTTTTGCGACAGCCTCTTCCAATATCCGGACGCCTTCGGTATAGGGTAAACGGACAAACTGTTGTTTTAACACAAAATGCAGCCGTTCAACCAATTCCTTATCGAACATGTCATTCAGGAACTGAATATCGTCGATACAATGGTCTAATGCCCACTGTACGCAGTATTTGATGAAATCTTCGGCCAACTGCATGTTTTCGGCGATTTCGTTGAAAGCGACTTCCGGTTCAATCATCCAGAACTCCGCCAAGTGGCGGGGCGTATTGGAATTTTCGGCGCGGAACGTCGGGCCGAACGTATACATCGCACCTAACGCCATGGCAGCCAATTCACCTTCCAACTGTCCCGATACGGTCAAGCTGGTTTGCTTGCCAAAGAAATCGTTGTCATACAGGA
>JAISJX010000037.1 GCA_031261145.1 Tannerella sp. | reverse complement strand
GACCGAACTCAGGTTAATAATTAATTTTTACCTTTGTACCCTGTAAAAATGATTGGTATGTTTTAGTTTTATATCCGGATGAAGAAACAGCAGAAGAATATCATTTCCCCGTCGAAGAGCATACGCGGCCACCAGGTGTCGTTCATGCTTAATGATGAGGAATATAATGCGATAAAGCGGCATTTGTCAAGGTACAAGATTACGAATAAATCGAATTGGTACCGGACTACGATTATGGCGCATGTGTTGAAGGTAATGGAGGAAGATTATCCGACGTTATTTAATGAAAATGAAATGAGACGATGAACGGGAAGGAAGCAGTAACAGGCAAAATAAATCCGTTTACCGACGAGTACTTTATGAAGCAAGCGCTCGCGGAGGCGCGTATGGCTGCGGACGAAGGAGAAGTGCCTGTCGGGGCGGTAATCGTTTGTAACGGGCGGATTATTGCCCGCGCCCATAATCAGACGGAGCGGCTGAACGACCCCACGGCTCATGCCGAGATGCTGGTTATCACGGCGGCTACAAGCGTGTTAGGCGCAAAGTATCTTACGGACTGCGCGTTGTATGTGACGGTGGAGCCGTGCGTCATGTGTGCCGGTGCTATCGGATGGTCGCAAATCAGCACGCTGGTATATGGCGCACCGGACGAAAAAAGAGGTTTCCGGCAATTCGCCCCCCGCGCCCTGCATCCGAAAACCGTCGTAAAAAACGGCGTGATGGAAGAGGATTGCGCCACTGAAATGAAACAGTTTTTCCAAAAGAAACGAAATTAAAGGGTTCAAGGATTGCATCCTTTTAACGCTGCTGCAAAATCTGCGTTTATCTGCGCTGTGAAATCTGCGGAATCTGTGTGCAATCTTTGATTCTTTGAAATTATTCGTAACTTTGCATGGCAATTGAGACGGATTCCGCCGTTGCACAGGCGTGGCGGGAAATCGGGAAATGAATTATCGAAGTTGAAGATGAATCCTTTAGAGGTGATAAAACGGTACTATCCGGCTGACTCGGAAGCCTGCCGGATATTGGTGGAACATAGCAGGGATGTGGCGGACAAAGCGTTACGGATTGGCCGGGCGCATCCTGAAATGAACCTGGATTTGGCTTTTGTGGAAGAAGCGGCGATGCTGCACGACATCGGCATGTTCCTCTGCAATGCGCCCGGAATTGACTGTCATGGCGAAGCCGATTATATCTGCCATGGCTGTCTGGGCGCCGACCTGATGCGGAAAGAAGGCTATCCGCGCCATGCGCTGGTCTGCGAACGCCATACGGGTACGGGTATTTCGCCGGAGATGATTGTAGCGGAGAAGTTGCCGTTGCCTTCCTCCCGCGAACTGCGGCCGCAATCGCTCGAAGAACAGCTTATTTGCTTTGCGGATAAGTTTTACAGCAAGACAAAGTTAGGCAAAGAAAAGCCGGTGGAAAAGGTCAGGCAGAGTGTTGCCAAATATGGCGAGGAGTGCGTTTTATGCTTTGACAACTGGTGTAAACTCTTTTTAGATGAATAATATCGTGCGGCTTAATAATTTATTCTACTTTTGTAGCCAGATATGGGGAAAAGAATGTTATTAAAACAAAGAGCGCTGCTGTTCCTGATCATCGTATGTTCCCTTTGCGGAACAGGACGGTTACAGGCTCAGGAACCTGTTTTATCCACTGATACATTGGTGCATCCGGTCGCTGCGCAGTTGCCGGATTCCTCGTTGCGCGCCTTGTCCGATACGCTGAAAGCCCTGTCCAATACGCTCAACCCCGATACGCTCAATCCCTTGCCGGCTGATTCATTAGCTATTCCCGATTCGTTACGGGCTGATGCCTTGCCGGTTGATACGCTGGCTGCACCCGTCGATACCGTCCGGTCGAAAGGCATGCTGGAGGCGCCTGTGATCTATCAGGCAACGGACTCGATTGTGCTGACCGGTACCAATATGGCCTACCTGTATGGCGAGAGCGACGTGAAATACCAGCAGATTCAATTGCAAGCCGAGTTGATAGAGATGGATATGGATAAAACGGTTGTTTCCGCTATTTTTGGCGTGGACTCCCTCGGCGAAGAGTTTGGTTACCCCTTGTATGTGGATGGCGAAAATCAGAATATTGAAGCGAAATCCATGCGGTATAATTTTAAAACAAAGAAAGCTTTCGCCAGCAGCGTGCTTACGCAAGAGGGGGAAGGCTTCCTGACAGCCGGTACGACAAAGAAAATGGCTGACAACTCAATGAATATGATCGACGGGCTTTATACCACCTGCGACGAGCACGACCATCCGCATTTTGGTATCAAGATAACCAAGGCCAAAGTGCATCCCGGCAAAAATATCGTTTCAGGCCCGGCCTATTTGGTGATTGAGGATGTGCCGCTTTATCCGATTGGATTGCCGTTTGCTTTTTTCCCGTTCACCGACACCTATTCTTCCGGTATCATCATGCCTACCTACGGCGACGAGATGACGCAGGGTTTTTATCTGCGCGACGGCGGATATTATTTTGCATTAAGCGATTATGTCGATCTTGCTGCAACCGGCGAGATTTATACAAAGGGTTCGTGGGGTCTTGGCGCCAATTCAAGCTACCGGAAACGGTATAAATATTCGGGACATTT
>JAISJX010000456.1 GCA_031261145.1 Tannerella sp. | reverse complement strand
TGTCGGAACTGAACAAGGAAGGTACAACCATCGTCATGGTGACGCACTCACAGCACGATGCTTCGTTTGCCCACCGAACCATCAACCTGTTCGACGGTGAAATCGTAACGGAAGTACAGAGCAGGATGTGAGGAATAGCTTTTAGCTGCTGTCTGTTAGCTATTAGCCCCTAACGGCTAACGGCTAACAGCTAAAAAAATTATGGGGCATTCAGAAGTCAAACAATAAAAAAATACTATCTTTACACGCATATTTGAGAAAAGTGAAGGAATAAATAGAAGATTATGAAAAAAGAAGGAAGTATATTAGTTGTAGATGATAATAAAAATGTGCTCACTGCGCTACGGATTCTGTTGGAAAGCTATTTTGAGACGGTGACGCTCTTGTCGTCGCCTAATCAACTCATTTCCACATTGAGGGACGTATCGTCGGATGTGGTTTTGCTGGATATGAACTTCTCGGCGGGTATCAATACGGGTAACGAAGGGCTGTATTGGCTAACGGAAGTAAAGAAATTTGACGCCGAGTTACCGGTGGTTCTGTTTACGGCCTACGCCGATATTGATTTGGCGGTGAACGCTTTGAAACAAGGAGCCAGCGATTTTGTGGTAAAGCCCTGGGACAATGCCAAACTGATTGCCACTTTGCAGTCTGCTTACACGTTGCGCCAGTCGAGGAAAGAGGTCAAGCAATTGCGCGAAAAACAGGATGTACTGAGTGGGGAGCTGGCTAAAACGCAGGATGTTTGTTGGGGAAATTCCACCATTATGCAGGATATGCACCGCTTGATAGCCAAGGTAGCCAAAACCGATGCCAATATCCTGATTACCGGCGAGAACGGAACGGGTAAAGAGGTGTTCGCCCGCGAAATACACCGTCTATCGGCGCGTAAGAACGAGGTATTGATAACCGTGGATATGGGCGCCATAACCGAAACCTTGTTCGAGAGCGAACTGTTCGGCCATTTGAAAGGCGCTTTCACCGATGCGAAAGCCGACCGCGCCGGAAAGTTTGAAGCTGCCAACGGGGGTACGCTTTTCCTGGACGAAATCGGAAATCTGAGTTATCCGTTGCAGGCCAAATTGTTGAATGCGTTGCAATCGCGACAAGTCGTGCGGATTGGCGGCAACAAACCCATTCCGATTGATATCCGCTTGATTTGCGCCACGAACCGCGATTTGCATCAATCCGTTCGGAGCGGCGAATTTAGGGAAGACCTCCTGTATCGTATCAATACCATCCAGGTCGAAATTCCGCCATTGAGGGAGCGCGGCAGTGATATTCCCTTGTTAGCCGGTTTCTTCCTTCGTAAATATGCTGCTAAATACGGTAAAGGAAAAATGAGTCTTCACCCGGAAACCCAGCAAACGTTGAAGGTTTATCATTGGCCGGGAAATGTTCGCGAATTGCAGCACACGATTGAAAAAGCGGTGATTCTCTGTGACGCAAATGAACTGCAACCTTCTGATTTCTATCTGAAAAAGCAGGATTACGTCGAGGCTAACCTGGAATACAAGACCTTGGAAGAGGCCGAGCGCCTGCTGATTCAAAATTCGATAAAGCGCCACACCGACAACATGTCCGCCGTAGCGACCGAATTAGGGATAACGCGGCCTACGTTGTATAATAAGATAAAGAAGTATAACTTAGACGTTAATCCGTAAATCAATTTGGCAATGTTTAAATCCATTCAATACAAAATTTATTTTTTTACCGTCTTTTTGATGGTTGGGGTGGCCTTGCTAACTTATTCCATTATTTTTAAGGAATATGTATGGATAGCAGTCAGCGTTTTTATTTGTGTTTTGAGTATAAGGATATTAGGCAAAAGTCAAAAACGGTTTAATCAAAACATTCTTTTCTTATTGAACGCATTGGAAAACGGTGATTATACGTTCCATTTTGCCGAAACCAAACTTTCGAGGCGCGAAAAGGAACTGAATATCATGATGAACCGTATCAAAGAGATTCTGGCTAACGCTCGTAATGTGGTGATTGAAAATGAAAAGTTCCTGAGCCTGATTGTCGAAGGCGTGTCCACCGGTATTCTTATTCTTAATGACCAGGGTATTGTGCAAACCACGAACCAGTCGGCGCTGAATATGCTCGGACTGCCTGTTTTCACTCATATCAAGCAACTGTGGCATGTGAATGAGACTTTCCCCGAACTGTTTAGCGGTTTAAAGGCCGGCGACACAGCACAAATATCCATCGCCAACGAACGGGAAGTACAGGAAATCAGTTTACATGTCTCCGAACTCCGGCTGAAGCGCGGAATCATGCGGGTTATCACCATGAGTAATATCGGCAATGAATTGGAAGGCAAAGAAATGGAATCATGGATACGCCTGATTCGGGTAATGACGCACGAGATTATGAATTCCATCGCTCCCATTTCGTCCCTGAGCCAAACGATGCTTTCCTTGTTTCGTTCCTCTAATTTCGAGATAGAGGATAAATCTATGGCGCGTAACGTTATCGACGCTTTCGAGACCATTAATGTTACCACCGCCGGTTTGCTTTCTTTCGTGGAATCGTACCGTAAATTCACATCTGTGCCCACCCCGAAAAAACAGCCTTTCGACTTGGCGAATTTATGCATGAAAGTCATTAAGCTGCACGAAAATACGATGAAAGAAAATCATATCGAAGTCGTAACCCATATAGACCCGGATATTTCCTTATGCGCCGACGAAAATCTGATCACTCAGGTGTTGGTGAATTTAGTAAAAAATGCAGTTGAGGCGGTCGATGTGGCAGAAAACCGTAAAATCGTTATTTCGGCCAACCTATCTTCCAACGAAAAAATCATCGTAAGCGTCGCTAATGCCGGAAGTCTCATTCCCGACGATGTACTGCAACATATCTTTATCCCATTTTTCACGACCAAAGCGTCCGGTTCGGGAATCGGTTTGAGCGTATCACGTTACATCATGCGCCTGCACGGCGGGACGCTGCACCATTCGCTGTCCCCGGAAGGAATGACCCAGTTTAACCTTGTCTTCCCGGCTTGATTCCGCACCGGCATATTACCGTGTTTCAATCCCAAAAACAGGTATTTTAGCGCCTGTCTGTAATTTCGTTTGCTTCTTTGATTAAATTTGCGTTATTTTGCACGTTCAAATTAAAACAACATGGAGGAACAACATATATCCATTATCTGCAAAGAACTCGGACTACAGGCGCGACAAGTACGTAACACGTTGGAACTGTTGCTCGGAGGGGCGACTATCCCGTTTATCAGCCGTTACCGGAAGGAAGCTACCGGGAGTTTGGATGAAGTGCAGGTCGCTGCTATCCAGAGCCGTTACGAGAAATTACTCGAAATGGACAAACGCCGCGAGGCCATCCTGCATTCCATCGAAGAGCAGGGTAAGCTGACCGATGTCTTAAAACAGCAGATTGAAGCTGCCGCAACGGTGGCCGAACTCGAAGATTTATATCTTCCATACAAGCCTAAACGCAAAACACGCGCCTCGATTGCCCGCGAACACGGACTTGAACCGTTAGCCATACGTCTGATGAAACAGACTGATAACGATGTAGATATCCTTGCCGAAAAATACCTGAACGACCAAGTGGAAACCGTCGAAGACGCTTTGCAAGGCGCACGCGACATCATCGCCGAACAGGTAAACGAAGATGCTAATGCCCGCAACGTTATCCGCCGCTTGTTCGGACGTGAGGCGTTCATCTATTCCAAAGTGGTGAAGAACAAAGAAAAAGAAGGCGAGAAATACCGCGATTATTTTGACTTTTCAGAATCCCTGCGCCGTTGTCCCTCACATCGTTTGTTAGCAATGCTTCGCGGGAAAGACGAATCGTTCCTGCGCATCAATATCGAACCCGGCGAAGAAAAAGCCTTGGAAGCGCTTCATAAACTGTTCGTAAAAGGTCGCACGGCCGCATCCGGACAAGTCGAAGAAGCGGTGAAAGATAGTTATAAACGCTTGTTGCGCCCCTCCATCGAAACGGAATTTGAAGCATTGGCCAAGGAAAAAGCTGATGACGAATCCATTCATGTTTTTGCCGATAATCTGCGCCAGTTATTGTTGGCTTCTCCCTTGGGACAGAAGAATGTGCTGGCTATTGACCCCGGATTCCGGACAGGTTGCAAAGTCGTCTGTCTGGACGCACAAGGCAATCTGAAGCACAACGAAACCATCTATCCGCACAAGCCGCAAAGCGAGGTGAAGGAAGCCAGGCGCAAAATCTCTTCCCTGATTGATGCATATAAGATTGAAGCTATTGCCATCGGAAACGGTACTGCCGGACGCGAAACGGAACAGTTTATACAAAGTATGACTTTTAGCCATAACGTGCAGGTTTTCATTGTTAATGAGAGCGGTGCATCTATCTATTCGGCATCCGCCGTTGCCCGCGAGGAGTTTCCTCAATATGATGTGACGGTGCGCGGCGCCGTATCCATTGGTCGCCGCCTGATGGACCCGCTTGCCGAATTAGTCAAGATTGACCCCAAATCCATTGGCGTCGGGCAATATCAGCACGACGTTAACCAAACCAAACTCAAAAAGGGATTGGATACGGTCGTCGAGAGTTGTGTCAATTTAGTCGGCGTCAATGTAAACACCGCCAGCAAACATCTACTGACTTATGTATCAGGCTTAGGCCCCCAGTTAGCGCAGAATATCATTGACTACCGCAAGGAAAACGGCGCTTTCCCCTCGCGAAAAGCGCTGAAAAAAGTTCCCCGTATGGGCGACAAGACTTTCGAGCAGTGCGCCGGTTTCCTCCGCATTCCCGATGCTGAAAATCCATTGGATAACAGCGCCGTGCATCCCGAAAGTTATTATATCGTTGCGCAAATGACCAAAGAAATGAGCGTTACCGTCTCCGACCTGTTGAAAAACGAGAGCCTGCGTAAACAAATCAAATTGGATAAATACGTGACCGGTACGGTTGGGCTTCCCACCTTGAACGACATCATGCAGGAACTGGCCAAGCCCGGTCTCGACCCGCGGACACAAGCTAAAGTGTTCGAGTTTGCGCAAGACGTGCATCGCCCCGAAGACCTGCAAGCAGGCATGGTGCTGCCCGGTATTGTCACCAATATCACCAATTTCGGTTGCTTTGTCGATGTGGGAGTGAAGCAAGACGGATTGGTGCATATCTCCCAGTTAGCCGACAAATTTGTATCGCATCCGTCCGACGTAGTGAAGCTAAATCAACATGTGCGCGTCAAAGTCACCGAGGTAGATTTGTCCCGCAACCGGATTTCATTCACCATGAAGATAGGAAATGAGTAATTTTATTTTTCATTATTCATTGGATAATGCTATCTTTGCGCTGTAAAAAAAAATAAACGATAAAGGATAATGAAAAGAATTTACGCAATAACTCTTTTAATGGCTATTTTGTTTGCTACGGATTCATTTGCGGCAAACGGTTCTGAAAACGAAAATCTCTCACAAAACGAGCAATCTATCGTTGAGAAAGTCGTTTCCTGGTACATGGATAACATGAACTACGCTACCATCACCTTATTGATGACGGTCGAAAGTTCGTTTATACCTTTTCCTTCGGAGGTGGTTGTTCCGCCTGCGGCTTTCAAAGCCAGTAAGGACGATAGTGATATGAATATCTTTGCGGTTGTGTTTTTTGCAACATTGGGAGCTTTGTTTGGCGCTATTATCAACTACTATCTGGCGTTGTGGCTTGGGCGACCGATTATCTACAAGTTTGCCGAAAGCCGGATCGGGCGGATGTGTTTGCTTAGCAAAGAAAGCGTGCAGAACGCCGAAAATTATTTTACGAAACACGGCAAAGCCTCCACCTTTATCGGACGATTAATCCCTGCTATACGGCAACTTATATCCATACCTGCCGGGCTGTCGAAGATGAATATAGGTGCGTTTTTGTTATACACCGGTTTGGGCGCTTTGCTGTGGAATATCATTTTGGCCGTACTCGGATACGTTGCCGAAGGGCAATCCGATTTAATTGATGAGTACAACAAGGAGCTGTCTTATATCTTGTTTGGTCTCGGCGTCCTGTTTGTGCTCTACCTTGTGTATAACGGTTTTTTCAAAAAAGAAAAACAACAACGCTAAACCCCTCGAATGGATAGGTGCGAAAGGAAAAAATACGATTTTTTTGAAGGTTTCCAAGTATGAATGATTCAGATTCATTGGAATTTAT
The DNA here is from genome assembly GCA_031261145.1 of Tannerella sp. Next base: position 160 of record JAISJX010000456.1, on the reverse strand, counting down.
TACTTTTGTGCGAAAATTTCAGAAAAAAAATTTCATGAAGCGTGCAGCGTTTTTGGAACTAATTACATCAATAATATGAACGGCGAAAGAAAACGTTGTATCTGTATTTTGGAGAATGAATGAACAACAACTGATAACAGGTTGTCTGAATGGCGATAGG
>JAISJX010000440.1 GCA_031261145.1 Tannerella sp. | reverse complement strand
ATTGTCATCAGGGGCGAAAAAACGTTGTCTGTCCGGTCACGCGCCAGAAGTTCCATCACGACCGGCTTTTTCGGATAAGGAATCGAAACACTATTCGTCCACGATTGTGTTTCCTTCGTAGCCTGAACGGTGGTGCGCCATTCTTCAAACAGTGTGCAGAAACCTCTGGAATAGATTAGTTTGCCGGTCGATTGATCATACACTTTCAGACAGTAACCCCCGTATTCAAACGGGTCAATCAGATTTTTCCGTGGGCCGCCCCAGACGGGTTCTTCACGCAGTTGTTGCAACGCAGCCGTTTGTTGCTGTGCGTCGCCGCTTAATGCAAAGTCTATCCGCAGACTTTTCTTTTCAAAGTAGGTATCAAAATCATTCTGTGCAAACACGCTCAGACAACCATTTCCAAACCAAACTAATAGCGCCGTAAACAGATAATGGCGAATTGATATTTTTTCCCTTTTCATGACCTTCTTTTTTTGTTAATTTGTAATTGGAAACAAAGATAACATGATTCTTCGTAAAATAATATCGTTTTTTATCCGTTTTAACATAAAATAGAATGTTAAATCCAGATAGTATGCAAAAAGGAGCAGAACTGATTACGTTGGCGCAGCGTATCCGCGCACTCTCGCAAACAGGGCTTACCTATTCGGTAAATGAATATGAGATAGAGCGTTGTAAAGAACTGATTGAAATCAGCAATAGCATCGTTTCGGTGGTGACAGGATTGGGTGAGGACGAGATCGATGCCTGTTATCATCCGGTAAAGGAATATGTTACACCGAAGGTGGACATCCGTTCGGTCGTGTTCAACGAAAAAAGAGAAATCTTGCTTGTCCGGGAAAAAATGGACGGGCGCTGGTCTCTGCCGGGCGGTTGGGCTGACGTGGGCTATACGCCTAAAGAAGTGGCTGTCAAGGAGACTAAAGAAGAAACAGGTCTGGATGTTCGCGCCGGACGGCTGTTGGCGGTGATGGATAAACGCTCTCATTCGCACCCGTCCAGCCCGTTTTACATCTACAAATTTTTTATTCTCTGCGAACTTCTTGGCGGAACGTTCACGGATACGTTCGATATTCTCGACAAAGGTTTTTTTGCACTGGATAACCTGCCGCCCCTGTCATTAGACCGGGTTTTACCGGAGCAGATTCTACAGATGAATGAGTTGGCCCGCAACCCGTCCGCGCCTGTTTACCTGGATTAGAAAAAGCGGTTTGTTGCGGTTCAATCCTGCTTCAAAGAGGCGGTTTCCACCTTCAGCAACCGTTCTTTGAGCGGTTCGACATCCTTTTTCCGGATGCGCAGCGTCATTTCGCAGGCCAGTTCAAATTTCCGGGAAAGGATTTCGGGTTGCATGTCTTTCACCACACGCATGATTTTATCCAGATACGGATATTCAAAGAGCACCGTAACCGTTTCGTCCACCGTCCGCACTTCTGTCACGGACGCTGCAATCGCTTCTGCGGCAGCCGTGCGGTAAGCCACAATCAAACCGCTCGTACCCAACTCTATCCCTCCGAAATACCGAATGACGACAATCAGGATATCGGTCAGTTCATTGGAATTGATTTGTCCGAAGATCGGTTTTCCGGCCGTTGAAGAAGGTTCGCCGTCGTCATTGAAACGAAATTCTTTCCGTTCGGGGCCTAACATATAAGCCCAGCAGATATGCCGTGCGTCGTAGTACTCTTTGCGATAGCTGTCTAAGCACTTTTTCACCTCCTCCACCGAGCGTACCGGTATCGCATACGAAATAAAACGGCTTCGTTTTTCCGTATAATAGCCTTCCGCCGGGGATTGGATGGTCTTATAACAATCTTCATCCATAGCCGGTCAGTCCGGGATATGCGTTTTCTGCTCGTCAATAAACGCCTGAAAATCTTTCATGATTTCCTCGATCTCCTCTATAAAATAAGGGTCTTTCACTTTGCCTTTCACCGCCTCATAGTACGCCTTAATCGCCGGCAAAGCGCAAATGTCCTGCCCTCGCAACAGGAAATAGGGTTCTTCCTTTTCCACACATTGCTTAATCATTTGAATCGGATTCTTCATCGTTATCTCATTCTATAAATATGCCGAACAAAAGTACAACATTTTTTCCAAAAAAGAAAGCAAATTCAAAGATTCAATGATCCAAATAAGCTAATTTGTCATCTTCCTTCTTATTTTTACAAACGAAGCATTGTATTCGGAAAAATTTCGTTAGTTTTGTATTCGTTTTTAAATAATTCAACCAATGAAAAAAATTAGTACGATTCTCAGAATGGCCATCGGGTGGCATTTTTTGTATGAAGGACTGGCTAAGTTAGGCGTCGGCCAGTGGTCTTCCGAAGGTTTTTTAAACAATACCAATGGTTTCCTGTCCGGGTTCTACCATTGGCTGGCCGCCTCTCCGGTGCGGTTGGAAATAGTGGATTACCTGAATATTGCCGGCTTGATCCTTATCGGGCTTGCCTTGTTTTTCGGATTGCTCAGCCGGTGGGCTTCCCTTTGCGGCGCGTTCCTGCTTGCGCTGTATTATTTCGCCTACCCGCCTTTCGGCGTCTCTCTGTTGAGCGCGAATGAAGGGGGTGTGTATATAGTCAATCAATTGTTCGTGGAAACCGCCATCCTGATTTTCCTCTTTTGTTACCGGGAAAAAGGATACGGGCTGGATACATTGATTCAATTCCTGAAAGCGAAGAAGAAACCGGTTGCTGCCGGAACGGCGGAAGCGTCCGCTCTCCCGTTGTCCGGAACGAGCACCCGGAGGGAAGTGTTGAAAAACCTGATCAGCCTGCCGGTGTTAGGCGTAATCGGCTGGAGCGCCAACCAGAACCGCAAATTATACGGCGCGGATGTGATGTCCGGCGCAACCATACAGGTCAACCGGACGGGAATCAACGAACTGAAAGGAACGCTGCCCACAGGGAAGATCGGAGACCTGGAAATCACCCGGTTGATTTTAGGGAGCAACTTGATTTCAGGATTTTCTCATGCCAGGGACTTGATTTACACCGACAGCCTTTTCAGGGCTTACAATACGGAACGAAAAGTATTTGAAACCCTGTCGCTGGCCGAACAGGCGGGGATAAACACCATCAATGCGGGCATGAATTCCGTCCCGCTTGTCGCAAAATACAAAAAACTGACCGGCAGCAAAATCAAAGTCATTGCGCAGGCATACATACCCGGCGAGAATCCTTTTGAACAGATAAACTTATCCATCGAGGAATATGGCGTGGACGTGGTGCAGATCCACGGCGGGGCAACCGATTCGCTGGCCGAGGCGGGCAAGTTGGACGTCATCCGGAAGGCAATAGATTACGTCCGGGGCAAGGGATATACGGTAGGTCTTGGCGCACATGCGATTGATTCCCTTATCCTTTGCGAGGAAAACGGGATCATCCCGGATTATTATATGAAAACCTTTCACCATGACAATTACTGGTCGGCGCATCCGCGCGAGAACCGGCTTCCGTTTGAAGTGACCGGCCCTCGTTCGCCGGATCACAACCGTTTTCACGAGAATTGCTTCTGTTCTTTCCCGGAACAGACGGTCGAATTTGTCAACAAGGCGAAAGTGCCGGTTGTCGGCTTCAAAGTACTGGCTGCAGGCGCCATTCAGCCCGAAGACGGCTTCCGGTGGGCGTTTGAAAACGGAGCGGATTTTATCTGTGTCGGGATGTTCGATTTCCAGATAGTCAACGACGTGAACATTTGCTTGGACGTGCTTCAAAACCTGCAAAACAGGAGCCGGGAATGGTATGGATGATAGTTGATTCAGGGAGATGTTGACAAACTTTTAGAAGAAATAAACAGTAAACCCTTGTTGATTACCATTGCGACAATTGTTCAACTGTGATATTGGTTGCCACGATCACGCCCGAATCATCAATCAGAAAATTCTTCAATCCGTTTTTCAATCCGTATTTTTTATACAGGGACGACCGCTGTGCGCCGGCATACCATTGGTTCGTTGCATCTAACCGGTCGGTTTTCAGCGTTTCCGTAAAAACAGACTCCTTTTCATCCATCGAAACTGAAAACAGGGTAATCCGCGTGGAATCCAACCCGCTTGTTTTTTGTGCAAATTGCATGTTGCGAACGCGGGAAACGGCATCATAGGCCGCCCAGAAATTCACTAACGTATATTGTCCGGTACGACGGGTGAAGTCAACCGCCCGGCGGCTGTTTTCCGGCGTGATGTCCGGGGCAAGGTCGCCCGGTCGGAAGCCTTCCGTCAGGTTTGATTTTTCCGTTCCGGCAGATAAACTCAGCCATATCGCCACCCCGGTGAGCAGACAAGTTTTACTTTTCATACGTGACAATTAGTTTGTTACCGGGGGCAAAAGTACCTCTTTTTTCCGCAAACCGGCGAAAAAAACAGCATAAAACAGCCGTTTTTCATTATTTTTCGTGCATTAACGCCGTTTATTGACTTATTTTAACGTCAACAAAATCCGAACGTTTTCTCATTCCTGTTGAATCTTCTCATATTCAATCAGGTTGTTTTTCACTACATAACGCAACGAACCGATTGCCATCAGGTCGCTGAGGATATTACGCGCAGTGAAATAACTGATGTGCGCCATGTTGCAAAACTGGTGAATCCGGATGGACGGATGATGTTCGAGGTAATGCAGTAACCGTTCGACCGGTTTGCTGATTTTCAGCAAGACGCCTTCCGGGTTTTCCTGTTTTTTCCACGACAGCAACAAGACCTCATTGGCCGGTTTATTCTCGTCCGCCACCCGGATATAGGCTTTGAACTTGTTTTCTTTACCGGGCGCCAGATACGGTTTGTCCGTGCCGGGCGCGATGTAGATTTCCAGCACGTTTTTGCCGTTCACCACCCACCGCGTGGCGGTAAAAGAGACTTGCGGTTTTGTGTAAAGCGCGGAGGCCGCCTCAATCATGTAATATTCCTCATCCCCTTGTATACCGGTGATACGCCCGTTGTCTTTCACTCCGATGAGCAACCGCCCGCCGTCCGTATTCGCAAAAGCGCTCAGGGTGCGGGCTATTTTCTTGCTGTCGCTCACTTCAAACTTGAAATCCAACTGTTGATGTTCGCCTTGCGCAATCAATGCCTCGATAGGATGTTCTTTTTTCATCTTACCAACACCGGGTGAATTATCAGGAGCATAATCCAACGGTTTCATTGTTCGATAAGTTTAAACAGTAAGTAATTCTTTTTGTAGTTGTAAAAAAGTTTTAATTCATCCGGGGTGACAGAAAATAATCCGGTAGTGAATATTGCCAAACGAAAATCAGAACCATGCCGATGTCCTTCATCAATATACATTTTCTGATACGGCTTATCAAAAGCCAAATCCAACAGATCAAGATTCACATCCATGATTATACTGTGTGCTACAGCCGTATGATCCGTATCAAATGCAAGCGTATAACACTCCTCGCAATCTTGCGGCTCCGCCACGGTCAATTCACCTGTCTGTGCATCCACAAATCCGGCCAGTTTCCATTTTGTTCCCTGCAGCGCTGCCATGTCTTCTTTCTCCGTACAAGACAAACAGCAGAGCAAGGAAAATAACACATACATGATTTTTGTTTTCATCTTCATATACAATTAAATAATTCATCACCGCCCGGCGTAGTTGTTTTTATTGTCACTAACCAAAATTTTTGCTCGGAAGCGCCTCAAAATAATATTTCGCCTTGTTTGCGGTTAAT
>JAISJX010000424.1 GCA_031261145.1 Tannerella sp. | reverse complement strand
TTCCGCGTTCATTTCAAAGACACTCAAAATACTGTTTATCCGGGCGCGGCTGCCTGCCCATGCATGAACCAAATAAACTTTTCCGTTATCGTCAAACAAGGGGCTGGGGTCAATCATCCCTTTTCCTGCTTTCACCAATACCGGTTTATCCCATTTTCCGGCAGGGTCTTTGGTTTTGACCATATAGATTCCGAAATCCGGGTCGCCCCAGTAAATATAAAATTCACCCTTGTGGTAGCGGATGCAAGGTGCATAGACGCCATTTCCATGCTGCGGAATGTCGAAAAAGTCCGTGGGCGTCAGTTCCTGCAAAGCATAACCGATGATTCTACAATTGACCAAATCCTTGGAATGTAACACCGGAAGTCCGGGCACACATCCGAATCTGGAAGCCGTCATATAATAATCATCTCCCGCCCGTCACACATCCGGATCGGAATAGTCGGCAAAAATGACCGGATTTTTATATTTTCCGTTACCCGAATCGGGTGACCAAACATCGGAGCGATAAGGTTGGGAATGTAATGCTGCATGCATCCCGAGTAAAATAAGCATTATGCTGAAATTCTTCATATTTTTTTTTATTTATTCGTGTCCCAATAGGTTACATATCGTTGACGGTGAATTTTGTATATGGGTTCAAGTTGAATATTCGTATCAACAACCTGAAATGTCAGCGCTTTTCCGTTAACCGGCTTGATGAATTGACCGATATTATCTTTATCAATCCTTAGTTTTTCGGTAATATTGTCCGGTACATGATAATCATACGTGTAATAATCATTGTGTAAATGTGGATTGGAATAGGGCGCAGGCGGTATCATTCCTTCGGTTCCCATTGGTGCGGCAAGAATCAGCGGACCATACGCAAAAGCAACTTTGTCGGGATTATCATTAGCTGCGACTAACCGCAACTGCATGGAAAAAACAGCTTCAATTTTATCTCCCGGATTCCATTTCCGATCCAACACAATATACGACCCCGGCGTTTGTTTCACCTTGATTTTCTTTCCGTTGATTTTTACGGTAACTTGGTTTGCCCACAACGGATAACGCAGGTGTATCGGCATATTTACCGGAGCTTTCGAATCAATCGTTAAAGACACCGTTTCCTCTTCCGGAAATTTAGTTTCCTGACGGATGCCGATATCTTTACTTTTCCATGTTAATTCAGACGGAATAAACAGATTAACATACAATCCATTATCATCATGATAATAAATTGCCTCGCCATATTTTGCATGATTCTCAAATCCGCTGCCCACACAGCACCAAAACGAATTTTCCGGAGTACTGTAAACTTTATGCGCACCAGGTAATAAGGGTAAAAAATAGGAAATCATACCCGTAGCAGGGTCTTGTTGTCCAAGTATATGGTTGTAAAGCGCCGTTTCATAATAATCGGCAAAAAGAGGGTCGGGATTCCAACAGAATAAATGTCTGGTCAGTTTCAGCATATTATAGGTATTGCAAGACTCTTGCGTATATCCCGTAAGGTATTTTGACACTTGGTCGGCTTCTATAAAGTGTTCTTTGCTGCTATTTCCCCCTGTGGCATACGTTTGATGCCGGATCACCGTATTCCAGAAGAAATGAGCGATTGTTTTTTCTTTGTTGCCGCCAAACAGCTCATAACAACGGGCTTCCCCAATGATTTTCGGGATATAGGTGTTTGCATGCATGGTTGCCAGATTGTCCTGTTCGTTTGCCAAAGGTTCCATGATGGCTTTGTGGTAGAATTTTTGGGCAACCGTTTTTATTTCAGGGATGCCGGTGATAGAATACAGATTGTACAATGTTTCGCCGATACCGCCGAACTCATTTTTCAACATGACAGTCAATTGTTCTTCCGAAAGAGGACTTAATTTGGTATAAGCCCACATCCCCATTTTGGTCACCACATACAGCGCTTGTTGATTGTCGGTGTAGAGATACATATCCATCAATCCGGCGAATATTTTATGCAATGTGTACCACGGCGCCCATACGCCTTTTCCGGCAATGTTGCGGTCGATAAAATACTGCGGATAAGCGCTTAAATAACCGTCCTGATTCAATACTTGTTGCACTTCGGCAAGTGCCGTCACAATACTGTCGCCTTTATTTTTGTACACCGGATTGCCGGTCGAAGCATACATCAATGCCAATCCTGATAAGACATGACCTGTAGTATGTCCACGCAATTCGACATCCAATCTTTCCCATCCGCCAAGCGCTCCCTGACTGCTTGATTGAATGCCTGCATTCACCCTGAAGGTGTGAACAAGTTGATTCGCAGACAGGCTTAACAACCATTGAGACTCCCTTTCCATATTTTCTTTGAAGGGGCTATCCAGCAATCGGACATCTTTCAAATCAAAACTCATCACCTTGACCGGAATGGCATTGGCAATCTTTATTTTGCCTTCATGTTGCACGGGATAAACCGACTGTGCAACCGAAAAAGAAAAATTTCAAAAAACACATACTATGATAGAGAAACGACGTGCATTAATCATTATTTTTAAATTATAAATTTTCATAAATACTTTTTCCTTCTTTTATTTTCTTTAATCTCACCAAAGCCTCAATATAATAGTAGTCGGCATAAATGATGGATGCGTCCACTTCCGAATTATTCGGCTTATGTCCGACGCTGTGCAACAAAAAAGCCGTATTCCTGCTTCCGCTGTGGTATGAATCGGACGACAAAGTCAGTAAAATTTTTTCTGCGGCATCCTGATAGGTTTTGTTACCTGAAAGTACGGAGAGTTCGAGCAAAGCTGAGGCTGTAATGGCGGCAGCCGATGCATCACGCGGTTCATTGGGAATACCGGGCGCATCAAAATCCCAATAGGGAATCATATCAGCAGGCAGGCGTTTGAGGAATATATCCGCTGTCTGTTGCGCTACGTCCAAAAACCGCGGGTCTTTCGTTTCGCGATACGACATGGTGAATCCATATATCGCCCATGCCTGTCCACGCGCCCATATAGTCTCGTCAGCATATCCCTGATGTGTAACGCCTTTGATGCGTTGCCCCGTACTGTCATTATATACTATCACATGATAGGCGGAATAATCGGGACGGAAATGGTTGTTCATCGTAGTTTCGGCATGTTTGTAGGCGATGTCGTACAAACGTTGTTCGCCACCGTTTATGCTTGCCCAGAACAACAATTCCATGTTCATCATATTATCGATGATGGTATTGTGCGGCCAGTCCATTTTCTTGACCATGTTGGGCCACGATAGAAATGTTCCTACTTGCGGATTAAACAGACAGGCAACCGAATCGGCTGCTTGTATCAGAGCCTTTTTATAATCGGGATTGCCTGTAAGCCGGTATCCGTTGCCAATACTGCAATAAGCCATAAAA
>JAISJX010000407.1 GCA_031261145.1 Tannerella sp. | reverse complement strand
CGACCGTTTAACCGGGAGAATGGCGAGGCTACGCTTTTCACCTGCCCGGTTACGGAAGCTTGTCCGGTGCGCCACCGGTAGCGCAGAATGTCTTGCACAAAATGAATATCTTCCTGTTTCACCCAGTCCGTATCCCATAAATCCGTGCCCACGTAAGCGCCGCTGATAAAGATGTTACCGCCTTGATGACAATAGGCCGCTATCTTGGCTTGCAGGCTGTCGGGGAAGGTTTTGAAGCGGGGCGCAAATACGCCGCGACCCATTCTCACCTGTTTTTGCTTGCCCAGAATCAAGTCCGTCAAGCGGTATTCGTTCAGGTTCGTTTGTCCGTTCATCACGGCGGCGCTATTGGCGGAAACAAACGAGTAACCGGCCTGTACAATGGATTTCCCGTGTACAAACGGATAATCGAATGTATTACCGGCAATCACTGTCGTTTCGTAGTCGGCATTGCTGGCCCCGAAACCGGCGGCGTCATCGTCCATCCAAGGGATGTTGCGGCGAAATTCGTACTGGCTGCCGATAAAATTGTACTGCGATTTATCGGGTACGCCGTGGTCTTTCCGGTCTAAAAATCCGGCGATGCTGTCGGTCGTGGAAAAATTATCGGGCGCGGAAATGCGGTCAAAACCGTTTACCACCAACACGATGCCTTTTTCATTGGATTTCCGGCATACAGACAGTATCTCGGACGGGAAACTCTCGCCACCCTCATTGATGGCCGTTATTTTGAAGCTGTATATCACATCTTTTTCGATCGGAAGGGTTGTTTCCACGCCTTTATCTGCCACGATTCCATTGTCGAAATCGCCGTCGCCCCTGCGCGTATAGACGATGTAGGATTGGGCGGTAGCGGTGGGTTCGAGCGGGTCATCGACGGTTTCCCACGTTAAGTTTACCGACGTTTCGCCTGCAAACCGTGCGCTTACCGACTTTACGGGCAATGGCGCTACCACGTAGTCGTAGTTGTATTGGAACGCCAAGAATTTCAAGATACCTTTGTAGATGGAACGGCATACCGAGAACTGAAATCCGGGATCAAGCCCGTACCGCATATCGGCAAAGTTCTGGTGCGACAACAGTTCGAGTAACATCGTGGGCACTTCCGGCAGCCGCGCTTCGCTGTACGATCGATTCCAGATAGCCCGGCGCGTCCAGTCCGGTTCATACAGCGTACGAATATCCCGTACAACTTCGTCCATGATGGATGACGTCAAATCGCGCGATAAAATACGGGGCTTGCCATTGGCAAATAATTCGTCGTGGAAGTGCGTCATACAGATACCTAACGTTCCGATAATCGAATCGTTGAAAGTCGTACCGGCGTCGGTATGAAACGCGAATGCCATATCCAACGGAATGTGCAGACCGTCTTTTCCGGGAAGTACGGAAGAACCTCCGGCTATATGGTTTACCCACAATCCGCGACTTTGATAATCATCCGTATAATCCCGTTCGCCCTTCGACCACCGGTAGATTGAATCGGGCATGCCCGCCCATTGCAGCCAGTAACGCGCCCCTTCGGTGTAACGCGGACGCCCGCTGGTTTCCAATTTGTAGGCTACCGGGAAACGGAGTACTGCCGCCGTATCCGGCGCGGGCGGGACTGTACGGGCGATATTGCCCATGCCGCCACCTATTTTCACTGCATCGGCGGTTATGATGCGTCCGTTTTTTTGGCTTTTATTGGTCAGCACGATTTTGCAGTGGTCGTTTGTCCCTTTGTCGAACGAAAAGAACCCTAAAAATATCCACGTGCCGCCGCCCATCTGTTGATTGATGCTAAATCCGGTTTTTCCGCCGTTATGAAACACGGTGTAGTGTGCGTCCTGCGTGCTGTTTTTCACGGTTTCATACGAAATGTACACAGCGTATTTTCCTTTTTCGGGAATATCGGGTATCCACTGGCAAAGGCTCTCCTCGCCTTTTGAAACGGTTTTAACCTGCCGGTAAGCGCCTTGCCGAAAGGGATTTTCGCCGTCCACATAAAAGTCTTTGAAATGTCCGAATCCGTTGCCTTCCCCGTTTGTCCACGCTTCTTTGCCGGATGTTTCGGTGTAAGCCGAACGGAAGGATGAACGGTCGTTATCCACGATGATTTCGTGCTGTTGCGTATCCCGTTCGCGGGGTAAAAACACGTTGGCGCCGGCATTTTCGAGCATCGGCGCCAAATAAGGCAACACGTAACTTTGTGTGTAGAGGTCTTCTACCGTTTGGAAGATGCGGGCGCGTTGCCATTCCCACCGCGCCAGTTTCTGCTCGTAGTACCATCCGTGACTTTGCCACATCGCAATATGGCGGTTTTGCAGTCCCTGGGTGATTTTGGCCGGATGAGAGATATTGGTTTTCAACGGCACATCCACTTTGTTGACAAACCGTTCTTTTCGCCGGAGCGCCACGTAATCCTCTATTTTGTAGCTATCGGAAATAATTTCCAGATCGTATTTTTTCCATTCGCCGGGAAGCCATGTCCGCACCTGCGCATAGATGCTATCAACCATTCGCCGGTCAAAATGTCCGTATGAAAGCGCTTCACCGGCAAATAGTTGTATTTTCTTTTTCGCAACTTTTACCGAATCTGTTTGGATGCTGCGGATATACGTCTGGCTTCCGATTACGGCGGTAAGATATGCACCAATGCTATCCTTCATCGCCTGTCCTGCCACATCCTGCGCCTTCAGTCCGGTAACGGAAATCATTCCTGTCAAAAGAATTACAACTAAATTTTTCTTGTTCATGGGTCTGTTTTTGAAATTATGTACAAAAGTAGGAGATTTTTTCAGAAAAACCACCTGTTTGTTTTTATAAGAATTTTTGTGTTTCTCTGCAAAGGGAAAATTTAATTCATACGAGTATGTACGGACGACTGTTCACGCCAAGCGAGCATAATTCCTACAATGAAATTAAATACCTGAAGGTTGGAGTATGTAAAAGAATCTCTCAATGAAGAAGATGAAACATGGGTGAAAGCGTAGATAAATTGCTGTGTTATTTATGATTGGATATAAAAAAAAGGGTTGTCTCACGACAACCACAATCTTAATTTGTTAACCTTAAATTTAATACCATGAAAAACACGGAGCAAAGGTAATACATTTATGTTGTAAAACATAATTTTCGAGCATAAATTTTCGATGATTAACTTTATATATGTTCGCTAAACATTTTTTTACTCAAAAACATGTTGTAGAATATGTTAATTTATTTTTTTGGTGATAAAAAAAACTTCACCTTTGCATCCGCATAACCAAAACACAATCTTGTTTTTTTGACTAAAAGGCTAATAACTTATTTAAACACAAAATAAAGGCTGTCATTCCTTAATGACGGTCTTTTTTTATTTTATTCAAAGATAGGATTACCGATATTTCAATTCTTCGGATATAGCTTCTCCCTCAATTGAGCGATGCCTGCATCGGAGATATAGTCGTCATATTCAATCATCTTGTCGATATTTCCATTCGGCGTCAGTTCGATAACCCGGTTGGCAACGGTTTGAATAAACTCGTGGTCATGGCTGGAAAACAAGACATTTCCTTTGAAACTGCATAAGGTATTGTTAAATGCCTGGATAGATTCCAAGTCCAGGTGATTGGTCGGTGTATCCAGAATCAGCGTATTCGCATCTTTCAGCATCATGCGCGAAATCATACAGCGCATCTTTTCGCCGCCGGAAAGCACGTTCACCTTTTTCAACAGTTCTTCGCCGGAGAACAGCATTCGTCCCAGAAAACCTTTCAGATACACGTCGTTCGTATCTTTCGCAAACTGGCCAAGCCATTCGAGCAGGTTATAGTCGGAATTAAAATATTGGGCGTTATCTAATGGAAGATAAGCGGTTGTAATCGTCTGTCCCCACTTGAACGTACCGGCGTCGGGTTCTTCTTCTCCGTTAATAATCTGGAAAAAAGCAGTCATGGCACGTGGGTCGCGGCTGATAAAGACGATCTTATCATCTTTTTCGACATTGAAATTAAGGTCTTTGAATAAAATCTGTCCTTCGATGCTCTTTGTCAGACCTTTCACTTCTAATATCTGGTTTCCGGGTTCGCGGCCGGGCGAGAACAAAATTCCCGGATAACGGCGTGAAGATGGCTGAATTTCTTCGATATTCAACTTTTCGATCATCTTCTTACGGCTGGTCGTTTGCTTCGACTTTGCTACGTTGGCGCTGAAACGACGGATAAATTCTTCCAGTTCCTTTTTCTTTTCTTCCGCTTTCTTATTCTGTTGTTGTTGCTGGCGCAGAGCCAATTGACTGGATTCATACCAGAAGCTATAATTACCGGCAAAGAGTTTTAACTTGCCGAAATCTATATCGACCGTATGCGTGCAAACAGAATCAAGAAAGTGACGGTCATGGCTGACAATCAGGACGGTCTGTTCAAAATTTGCAAGATAATTCTCCAACCACATCACAGTTTCGAGGTCAAGGTCGTTGGTCGGCTCATCCAGCAACAGGTTGTCCGGCTTCCCGAATAATGCCCGCGCCAACAAAACGCGGACTTTTTGCTTTCCGCTCAGGTCTTTCATCAGATTGTAATGGAGTGATTCTGCGATACCTAAACCGCTCAACAGCGCTGCGGCATCACTTTCGGCGTTCCAGCCTTCCATCTCGGCGAATTTTTCTTCAAGTTCGGAAGCGCGAATCCCGTCGGCGTCGCTGAAATCTTCTTTGGCATAAATGGCGTTTTTCTCGCTCATGACATCCCAAAGCGTTGTATGTCCCATCAATACCGTATCTAAGACGGTATATTCGTCAAAAGCAAAGTGGTCTTGTGCGAGGACGGAGAAACGTTCGCCCGGAGCTAAGTTTATATGACCGCGCGTAGGCTCAATTTCGCCGCTGATTACACGCAAAAAAGTGGATTTACCGGCGCCGTTCGCCCCGATAATGCCATAACAGTTACCCGGAACAAACTTGAGGTTCACATCTTGAAATAAAATTCGTTTCCCAAACCGGACATCTAAATCTGAAACTGTAATCATTTATCAATCTATTTTCTTGAGGCGACAAAGGTAGTCAAAATGAGCCGGATTTCCCCTATTTCGTCTGAATAATCTCCGTATTTCATTTTTTTTATCGAATCATTTACATACATTTTGTTTTTGAAAATAAAAACCATATCTTTGTGAGTGAAATGAATGTAAAAAATAAACAACACGATAGATGACGCCTTTTTTGCAGCAAGTAGCCACTTTGTTTTTCAATCGTTACGGGGCGGAGATACGCCGGCTCGCATTTGTGTTTCCGAACCGCCGTTCGGGTTTGTTTTTCCGTAAATATCTGTCACAGACGGCAGGAAAGCCCATTTTCTCACCAACCATTCTGACTATTAACGGATTGCTTCTTCAGCTATGCGACAAACAACCGGCTGACCATATCCGGATGCTGTTCCTTTTGTACCGCATCTACATCCGTCAAAGTGGTTCAAAAGAGACCTTTGACGATTTTGTCTATTGGGGCGAGATGTTGCTGAATGACTTTGACGATGTGGACAAAAATCTTGTCGATGCGAGGCGGCTGTTTACCAATGTAGTGGATTTGAAAACATTAGATAGAGACTATGACTATCTGCATGAAAACCAGATTGAAGCGATTCGCGCATTCTGGTCTTCCTTTCATCCGAAAGGCGACGGCGTAAACCAGCAGCATTTTCTGGATATATGGAAACTTTTATATGCAATATACAGTGAATTAAAGGAGTCGCTGGCCGCTGAGGGAACAGGATATGAAGGGATGCTTTTCCGGGAAGTGGTAGAGCAAATCAAACAATCGGGTGAGTGCGATCTGCCTTACGATAAAGTTGTATTTGTGGGGCTGAACGCCCTTTCTACCGTAGAAAATGAACTGCTACGATTGCTTCAAAAACAGGGGATTGCAGATTTTTATTGGGACTGTGGATCGAAAAAGGTAATGGATGCTGACAACAAAGCCTCATTCTTTATCAGAGAGCGGCTAAAAATGTTTCCGTCGGCATATCAACTCCCTGAAGAAGAGGAAAATGAGCCTGACATTGAACTGATAGGCATCCCCTCGCGCATCGGACAGGCCAAGCAGGTTTATTCGCTATTGGAAGAAATGCTCGGCAAAGAGGCAAAACCGGAAGCGGAAGAAGCCATACGAACCGCTATCGTGTTGCCTGACGAACAGTTACTGATTCCGGTGCTAAATTCGATTCCCAAAGAGATAACCCGCATCAATGTGACCCTTGGGTATCCGCTTTCCGGTACGCCGGTCGCCTCGCTGATTGAATCGGTTTTAGCATTGCAAAAGAATGTGCGAATGATTGACGGACAGCCGTTTTTTTACTATCGGGAAGTCCTTTCCGTAATCAATCATCAATATATCCTGTCCGCTTGTCCGGACATAATTGCCACATTGACAGGAGAAATTACGGCGCAGAACAAAATCTATATCGCCGCCCCGGATTTGAACCGCACGCAGTTGCTTTCGCTTATTTTTTCGCCTGTAAATGAAGCCCATGCGATTTCAGACTATTTACTTTTGGTCTTACAGGAATTGAATAAAACCATTTCAGCCCTCCATCCCGAAAAAGAGGAAGAAGACGCGCTTTGCATGGACGAACTGGAGCAAGAATTTGTGTATCATTACTTCACGACCGTAAACCGGATGAGAGACCTGATTCAGGCCGAAGGACTTGATATGTCTGTGGAAACGTATTTCCGTCTGTTAAAGCGTTTAACGGACACGATTACCATCCCGTTTGAAGGAGAACCGCTGTCGGGACTTCAGGTGATGGGCGTATTGGAAACTCGTGTGCTTGATTTTGACCGCCTGATTATCCTGTCGGTGAACGAAGGCGTTTTTCCTGTGAAAACAATAGCTAATTCGTTTATACCCTATAATTTGAGACGTGGTTTCGGGTTGCCGACCTACGAACATCAGGACAGCATCTGGGCATATCATTTTTACCGGCTGATAGCCCGCGCCAAACAGGTGCGCCTGCTGTACGACACCCGCACCGACGGTTTGCAATCAGGCGAAGTGAGCCGGTTTGTCCACCAGTTGCGCTATCATTTTGAAGCGCCAATAAAGGAAAAATTAGTGGTTTACCATATTTCCTCATCCCAATCGCCTGCCATCCGGATTGATAAAACGGCAGAAGTCATGACGAAGTTGGAGGCGTATATGCCTAACGGCGCCAAAGCCCTTTCCGCAAGCACAATCAACACTTATTTAGACTGTTCGCTACGATTTTATTTCTCCAACATTGAAGAATTGAAAGAAGAAGATGAAGTGACGGAAAACGTTGAAAGCCAAACATTTGGAAATATCCTGCACAAGGTAATGGAATGGCTGTACCAACCTCTCTGCGGAGCGCAAGTGACAGCCGACCTTTTGAAACTGACCGCAAAAGAAGCGACCCTGACCGGCGCTATTCACCGTGCGTTCGCCGAGTTATTTTTCCATTCAAAGGAAGTGCGTTCCCTCAGCGGACAAAACTACCTGACCGGAGAAATGATTCGCAAATATGTGTTGAAAATCTTAGAGCGCGACCGCCAGTTAACGCCTTTCCGCTACATCCGGTCGGAAAAAAAGATGGTACATTCGCTGGCTTTAACGGACGGACGGATTATCCGGCTGAAAGGATTTATCGACCGTTTAGACGAGGTAAACGGGACTGTCCGGATTGTGGATTATAAGACCGGCATAAAGAAAATGCTTGATTTCAAAACAATAGAAAGCCTTTTCGATAAAACGAACGAGAAACGTCAATCCGCTATTATGCAGGTATTTATGTATTCATGGATATACAGCGAAACGATCGATTCTACGATGCCTGTCCAACCTGTAATCTATTATTTGCGAGACCTTTTCTCCACCGATTTCAATCCGTCGATTTACTGTGGAAAAGAAAAAGAACTGGTATCCGATTTCGCCACATACCGCGCAGAGTTTGAAGACGCTTTGCGGCAGTGTTTGGATGAAATTTTCAATCCGGATATTCCCTTTACGCAGACGTCTAACAGCAAGGTTTGCACCTACTGCCCCTTTGCAACCGTATGCGGAAGATAAAAAAATTCAAGGATTAATTTTCAGCTCCAACAATTTTCGATTCTTGAATCTGTAAATTATTAATTGTTAATTCTAAATTATTAATTGAAATAAGTACTACCTTTGTTTAATAATACAAGACAGATATGAGAAAGAAATTTTTATTTGTTTGGGCGTGCGCTGTTATGATGGTTGCGAACCTTTACGCAGAGGATGACCGGGACCTTCCTTATTGGAGAGACTTACAGGTGATTGGAGTAAACAAAGAGTTGCCTCACAGTTCGTTTATGACGTATGCCGACCGTACGACGGCGCTTTCGTTACAGTATGAAAAAAGCCCGTACTACCTCCTGCTGAACGGGACATGGAAGTTTTATTATGCGGACGCATACAAGAAGTTGCCTGCCAATATCACCGACCCGTCCGCCGACGCTTCCTCCTGGAACGACATCAAAGTACCCGGTAGTTGGGAAGTGCAAGGCTATGGAACAGCTATTTACATCAATCATGGATATGATTTCCAACCGCGAAACCCACAGCCGCCGCTTTTGCCGGACGAAAATGCCGTGGGCGTTTACCGAAGGGATATTGAGATTCCCGCCGGTTGGGAAGGACGCGATGTTTATCTGCATGTCGCCGGGGCCAAATCGGGACTTTATGTTTACCTGAACGGCCAAGAAATCGGTTACAGCGAAGATTCCAAGAATCCGGCGGAATTTTTAATCAATCCGTACCTGAAAGACGGGAAAAATGTATTGACATTGAAGATATTCCGGTGGTGTACAGGTTCCTATTTGGAATGTCAGGATATGTGGCGGCTGAGCGGCATCGAACGGGATGTGTTTTTGTATTCCCAGCCCAAGACGGCGATAGCCGACTTCCGCGTTGTATCGACGCTGGACGACCGGTATCAGGACGGACTGTTCAGCCTTGCCGTTGATTTGAAGAATCACACGGATGCACTTAAAAACATAACGGTCGGCTATGAACTGATAGACGCCAAAGGTCGGACGATTGCCACGGACGAAGAGAGTATCTGGGTGAATCGTAACGCTATTCAGACAGCCGGTTTTGCACGTACATTCCCGGCGGTCGCCCAATGGTCGTCCGAACATCCGAATCTGTATAAGTTGTTGATGACCGTGAAAGAAGGCGGACAAGTGGTCGAAGTCGTTCCGTTTCAGGTCGGTTTCCGCCGCGTCGAGATAAAGAAATCCGAACTGATCGCCGCCAACGGGAAATCTTATACGCTTCTTTATATCAACGGTCAGCCCATCAAACTGAAAGGCGCGAACGTGCACGAAATGAACCAGTCCACCGGTCATTATGTAACCGAAGAGGTGATGCGCAAGGATTTTGAACTGATGAAACGGAATAACCTGAATACCGTCCGCCTCAGCCACTATCCGCAAAACCGGCGGTTCTACGAGTTGTGCGACGAATATGGCATTTATGTTTACGACGAAGCCAATATCGAATCCCACGGAATGTATTATGACCTGACCAAAGGTAAAAGTCTGGGGAATAATCCTGATTGGCTGCACGTACATCTTGCCCGCGTCGCCAATGTATATGAACGCAACAAGAATTATCCGTGCGTGAATTTCTGGTCGTTAGGCAACGAAGCCGGTAACGGATATAATTTCTATCAATGCTACCTGTGGATAAAAGAAAAAGACAAGTCCCTGATGAATCGTCCGGTGAACTACGAGCGGGCGCTCTGGGAATGGAATACCGATATGTATGTGCCTCAGTATCCGAGCGCCGGATGGTTGGAACGGATTGGGAGAGAGGGTAGCGACCGTCCCGTTGTGCCGTCCGAATATTCCCATGCGATGGGTAATTCTAACGGAAACTTATGGGATCAGTGGCGGGCTATCTACAAATATCCCAACCTGCAAGGCGGTTATATCTGGGAATGGGTGGATCACGGATTGCTGGAAAAAGACGCGAATGGACGTGAATATTGGGCGTATGGCGGCGATTACGGGACAGACGCTCCGAGCGACGGCAACTTTGTCTGCGACGGTTTGCTGAACTCCGATCGTACCCCGCATCCGGCCATGGCAGAAGTCAGATATGCGCATCAGAACGTGGGCTTTGAAGCGGTGGATGCTGCAAAAGGACAGTTCCGCATCACCAACCGTTTCTATTTCACCAACAGCGAGGCGTACCGAATCCAATATACGGTATTATCGAACGGTAAACCACTGTCAAGCGGAACGTTGCCCTTAAAGTTAGCCCCGCAGGCATCCGAAGTGGTGACGGTTCCCGTTGAGAATCTGAAACCCCAGCCCGGCGTTGAGTATTTTGTGAATTTCAGCGTAACGACCACGCAGCCGGAAGCGCTGGTTCCGCAAGGATACGAGATTGCCTGCGACCAGTTCCGCCTGCCTATCGAAAGCGAAAAGAAAGTGTATCAGACGAGCGGCCCGAAACTGGCGACCTCGACCGGCGGCGATCTATTGACCGTCTCCTCTTCCAAAGTGACCTTTGTATTTGATAAGAAAGCAGGCGTTGTTTCGTCCTACAAGGTGGACGGCATGGAATATTTTAAGGATGGCTTCGGGCTTCGTCCTAATTTCTGGCGCGGGCCGAATGATAATGACTACGGAAACGGCGCTCCCAAACGCCTTCAGGTATGGAAACAAAGCAGCAAGGACTTTAACGTGGCCGATGCCGATCTCCGTTTGACGGACGGGAATGCCGAATTAAAGGTCAGTTACCTGTTGCCCGCCGGAAACCTGTACATTATATATTATAAGATATATCCGAGCGGCGTAGTGAATGTCGCCCTGCAATTCACCTCCACCGAGATGAACGAAGCCGAAACCGAACTGTCCGAAGCCACCCGTACCGCCACGTTTACGCCCGGTAACGAGGCAGCCCGCAAAGAATCCGCCAAGTTGGAAGTGCCGCGTATCGGCGTGCGTTTCCGCCTGCCCGCCAGCCTGAATCAGGTTCAGTATTTCGGACGCGGGCCGGAAGAAAACTATATTGACCGGAACGCCGGAACGCTTGTCGGACTTTACAAGACCACTGCCGAAGCGATGTATTATCCGTACGCCCGTCCGCAGGAAAACGGACATCATACCGATACACGCTGGGTTGCGCTAACCGGTTTGAAGAGCAAAGGTTTGTTGATAGAAGCGGATCAATTCATCGGGTTCAACGCGCTCCGCAATTCGGTAGAAGATTTCGATTCGGAAGAAGCCCTGCCGCATCCGTACCAGTGGAGCAATCTATCCCCCAGGGAGATTGCCGCCCGCAATGAGGCCGACGCAAAAAACGTACTGCGCCGGATGCATCACGTGAATGATATTTTTCCCCGCGACTTTGTAGAAGTGTGCATCGATATGAAGCAACAGGGCGTAGCCGGTTATAACAGTTGGGGCGCACGTCCCGAACCGGGGTATAACATCCCCGCCAACCAGTCATACCATTGGGGCTTCACGATAATCCCCGTCAGCAATGAGGGAGCTATCCAAAGCAAAACAGGATACCGCTACCACTGAATTTCCTGAACTCCGGTTAATAATTTAAAATCATCCTCAAAATAGTTGTATAAAATAAAAATAAATACTACTTTTGTGGTCTGAATTCGCAGAGGGTAGAGAAGAGGTTTCCGGGAAGAAACCCACCCCCGGAATATAACCTGTTAGAAATAAAACAGATGTACGTAATTGTAGAAATTAATGGCCAACAATTTAAGGCCGAACAAGGGAAAAGATTATTTGTTCATCACATCCAGAATGTTGAGAACGGCGCTACGGTCGAGTTCGACAAAGTACTGTTAGTGGATGCGGATGGTGAAATTCGGGTAGGTACGCCTGTCGTCGAAGGTGCAAAAGTGATTTGTGAAGTGTTATCTCCGTTAGTAAAAGGGGATAAGGTACTGATATTTCACAAGAAGAAAAGAAAAGGGTCTCGTAAGTTGAACGGTCACCGTCAGCAGTTTACCGAGGTGAGTATTAAAGAAATTATTGCTTAATCATCATTAAAAAGAAAAGACAATGGCACATAAAAAAGGAGTCGGTAGTTCGAAGAACGGACGTGAGTCAGAGAGTAAACGATTAGGAGTGAAACTTTTCGGTGGTGAAGTAGCGAAAGCGGGTAATATTATTCTTCGTCAAAGAGGAACCGTGCATCATCCGGGTCAAAATGTAGGAATCGGTAAAGACCATACTATCTATGCGTTGATAGACGGCGTAGTCGTTTTCCGCAAAGGAAAAGACGATCGCTCTTATATCTCCATACAAAGTCTGGAGGCAAAACCGGAAGTAGCGCCTCTGAATGAAGTGGTTGCCCAACCGGTAGCAGTAGCCGAAGTCGCTGTTGAGGTGGCGCAAGAACCTGTTGCAGTGGCCGAAGCAGCCGTTGAGGTAGTAGAAGCGCCTGCTGAGGCGGTGGTGGAAAAGAAGGTTGCTAAACCCAAGAAGGAAACCGCTGCAAAAGCGGAAAAACCTGCTGCAAAAGCTAAAAAAGAGACTGGAAATACTCCGAAAGAAGAAGCATAACAACAAAACGAGGGTGGTTCATCCCATTCCTCATACAACGGAAACAGGATATTCTCAACCCCCGAATATCCTGTTTCTTATTAAAACAAAACGATGGAGCGGCTGATTTCATACAGTTACATTCTTCTTTTAGTGACAGGGCTTTGTTTCTCGTCCTGTACGACACGCAGATATGTAGCTTCTACGCCCCCGCCTCCCCCCGTCACGTCCAAACCGGTTCCCACCAAACCTGCTGCATCCGAGGAGGATAAAGCCGAAGCAAGACGTCTCACACAGGAATTGGGTTTCAAAGTGACAAGCAAAGACAATCTAAAACTCTATCGTTATGTTGCAGGATGGATTGGAACGCCCTACCGGTATGGCGGAACCTCCAGGAAAGGCACGGATTGTTCGGGATTTGTGATGAATATTTATCAGGACGTTTACGGGAAAAAGATTGAGCGCAGCACGGCCAATATATTAAAGATAAACTGTCTGAAAGTTCCCCTGCAGGAAGACCTTCATGAAGGCAACCTTGTTTTTCTCCATAACGGAGACCGTTCAAAAATCTCACATGTGGGAATTTACCTGAAAAAAGGGCGATTCGCCCACGCAAGTTCCATAAAAGGAGTGACTATCAGCAATCTGCAGGACAACTATTACCTCCGGCACTGGATTACGGGCGGAGTCGTCAAAGATTGATTCCGGAGAAACAGGCTGTTTGTTCTTTTTCAATTCAATATATTTCATTATCTTTGCAACGAAGCATGAAAAATAATAAATTTATCAATAATGAGGAATCAATTTTGCTACATTGGGTTATCTATCTTGTTGGTCTCTTGCACCAATCATACGATAACCATAAAAAACGAACAGGCTGGAATACTGACGGCAACCCATCAGTTGGTGATAAGCAGTGAGAAAAAAATCTATCTCGACGACGATACGGCGCCGAAACCGCCGTATATCCAAATCTATGAGGACGCATCGGGTGTGCGTATGCTGACCCTTTTGAATCCACATAACCACTCCATCAACTTCTACGATTATACGAATGCTACGTATCTCCGGAAGACCCATTATGAAAGAGAAGGGCCGGATGCTGTTCTAAGCCCTAAAGGTTATTACATTAAAAACATGGATTCAATCTATGTCTATAATATGCCGATGACGGAAGTAGTTTTGACTGATAGCGCCGGGCGCGTGATTAACAGGATTCAGCTACGTGGCGATGATCCTGACTGGAAGTTTTGGCCACTGTATTTCCCGCAATATCTGCCCAGTACTGTAGCTCCATTTATAGAGAATCAGGGAAAATTGATTCTGACAGGATTTTCACCCTTTTCCCTTGCCGATACCTTGATTGATAAATTTCATTTCACTGCCTGTATTGATATGAAAACGAATCAGGCAGAGTTTGTTCATACGTATCCTAAAGAACTGTATGGCAAGAACTCCAATTGGGAAGGCGGCGATTTGTTCACGCCTGTTTATTCCGGGCTGTCGCCCACCGGCGAATTGATTCACAGTTTTCCCGTGTCGCACGATTTATACCGGGCAAAATGGGATGAGGAATCTTATACAATCGTATATGCCGGAAGTAATGTGACGCGAACGATTCGTTCGATTGACAGGGAACCCAAAGGAACGCCTAATGAAGTAGCCGGCACCCACTTTTTGCAACAAGACTTGTACGCAGCTATCCTGTATGATGCCTATCGCAAAGTATATTACCGTTTTATGCTGCAAGGTATTCCCGGCGCAACCGCCTTTCCGGAGCATGTAAATAAGCCTGTCATCGTGATTCTGATGGATGAACAGTTCAATTATTTAGGCGAAACCCTTATCGGCACGGGAAAAGAATGGAACTGGACAAATTCCTTTGTCACACAGGAAGGACTAAACATTGAATATATAGACGATAACGATACGGATGAAGAGTATTTGAATTTCAAAATATTTACCATTGAGAAGTTATGAAGTTCGTTTGGCTAATAGGTTTGGCGGTCTGTTTCCGGACGCTTCAGGCGCAAGAAACACTTGACTCATTAGTTTCGCACTTTGAGAGCCTTGCCGCAAACCGGCCTGCCGAGATGATTTATCTGCAAACGAGTAAGGGTATTTACGAGACAGGTGAGGATTTATGGTTCAAGGCGTACCTGTTGGATGCGCAAACCCATTATCTATCGTTGCGGAGCCAAACCCTTTACCTGCAGATGGTCAGCGAATCAAGCGGAGATGCCGTCTGGCAGGAGAAATACACTATTGAAAACGGCATCGCCGATGGACATGTGTATGTACACGATACCCTTTCGGCAGG
>JAISJX010000316.1 GCA_031261145.1 Tannerella sp. | reverse complement strand
CCATGAATTTCTTCTCTTTTTCCTTTTTTGTAAAAGGCTGGAGTAGCAATAATAAATCATCACTGCTCCGAACCGGTTTGACCGTCCGGGCTTTCACCACTTGTGCAGCCAGCTTCCGGGCGATCTGCAATTCGCCATACAGATAAAAAATATCGGCCAATCTATCTTCCGGATAAGTGTTTAGCACATCCGCCGCCGTCTGCCCGGCACGGTTGTTCATCCGCATATCCAGCGCTCCGTCAAAGCGAAAAGAGAAGCCACGCGCCTCATCGTCAAAATGATGAGATGAAACGCCCAAATCAACTAAAATCCCGTCCGCCTGCGACACTCCATAATATCGCAAGAAGTTAGACAGATAGCGGAAATTGCTGCGGACAAAAGTGAATCGTCCGTCCGCCGGGATATTCATTTCCGCATCGGCGTCCTGATCAAATCCGTACAGTTTACCTTCGCTTCCCAGACGGTCTAAAATCCCGCGACTGTGCCCGCCGCCCCCGAACGTGAGATCGACATAAATTCCCGCAGGTTGAATTTTTAAACCATTCAAACTTTCGTCAAACAGTGCCGGAATATGATAGCAAACTTCTTCTTCGCTCATTTTCAATATTTTATAAAACTATTCAATAGGCGTCTTCTATTTGTGGGCAAATATACATATTTTTGGGCTTATTCTCAAATAAAAGTTTTCAACATATTAAAATGACCGGAATCAAGGTATCATTTTTACTATATAATAGCATAAATAAGATTGATATTTTGACATAAAGTAAAGTGCAATTTATTTTAATAACATATATAATATAATCTATTTAATATAATTACTTTATGTATAAAATACAGTAAGTATTTTTAATTTATACAGTAAGTACTTGTGATGTCAAAAATCCATCGAAACAGGGTAGAAACGGGACTGACGAAGAAAATATGAGAAGCGATTCACACGGCCATCCGGCTTTCAATACTTTTTAAATGCGGACTTTTATGTAAATCCCGCGTCATATCTGCTGTTTTTAAATTTCTTTTTATACCTTTGTGGCGGACAACGAGAAACTTTATGGTAGAAAAAAAGTTGATTGATGTGAATGAAGTGCTGCATCAAAAAGCGCCTGGTACGGCAAAAAAAATTCCTGCGTTTGTTGTGAATTATATCATCCGAACCGTTCATCAAGAGGAACTGAATGATATATTGGTGCGTTACAGGGATTTGGATGGCGTCGCTTTTATGCAGGCGTTGATTCGGTATTTTGGTCTGACCTTGCAATTGATTGGTGAAGAACATTTGCCGGGGGCTGACCGGCGGCTGATTTTTGCATCTAATCATCCGTTGGGCGGACTGGATGGCATTTGCCTTGCGGCGCTTTTGGGGGAACGTTACGAGGCGAAGATCCGGTATTTGGTGAACGACCTTTTGCTTTTTATCCCGAATCTGCAATCCATTTTTGTGCCGATCAACAAACACGGTTCGCAGAATAAGGAATCAGCCCGCAAGATTGATGAAGTTTTTTCGTCAGACTTGCAGATTCTCACTTTTCCCGCCGGATTATGTTCGCGGAGACAAAAGGGGGTTATTTGCGATTTGGAATGGAAGAAATCCTTTATCCGCAAGGCTGTAACGTATCATCGCGACGTTGTTCCGATTTATTTTGAAGGCTGTAATTCAAACTTTTTTTACCGCCTGGCAAATATTCGCAAGCGATTAGGCATCAAAATGAATATTGAAATGCTATATTTGCCGGACGAATTGTTTAAGAACAAGTCTCAGACATTTCGTATTTTTATTGGAGAACCTGTTTCGTGGCAAACCTTTGATGATACCAAAACACCATCCGAGTGGGCCGAATGGGTGAAACAAAAAGTATATGCATTAAAAAATTAAACTGAAAGAGAATGCAAGAGATTATTCAACCGATTGAAAAAGAGGTTATAAAAAGGGAACTGACGCCAGAAAAAAGGCTTCGGAAAACAAATAAATCCGACAATGAAATTTACATTGTCACGGCACAGGATTCGCCGCAAATCATGCAGGAAATAGGCCGTCTCCGTGAAATCGCTTTCCGCTATTACGGCGGAGGGACGGGCTTGGCAGCTGATATTGATGAGTATGATACGATGGAGAATGGATACCGCCAGTTGATCGTGTGGAGTCCCAAGGAAGAACAGATTCTGGGCGGATACCGTTTCATTTGCGGCGCGGATGTGAGGTGCGACAAAAACAATAAACAGATTCTCGCCACGTCTCACATGTTTGACTTCTCGGAGAAATTTCTGAAAGACTATCTGCCTTATACCGTGGAGTTAGGACGTTCGTTTGTCTCGTTGGAGTTTCAGGCGACCCTGGGTCGTTCAAACGGTATTTTCATTTTGGATAACCTCTGGGACGGTTTGGGAGCGCTGACCGTGATTGACCCGACATTGAAATATTTCTTTGGCAAAGTGACCATGTATAATACGTACGACATCCGGGCACGGAATATGATTTTGTATTTTCTGAACCATCATTTTCCTGATCCTGACGGACTTGTCAAACCTGTTTATCCATTGAAAACAGGGATGGATTTAGATAAGATGAAGACTTATTTTTGTCATGAAAATTTCAAAGATAATTACAGGGTGCTAAATCACGAAGTGCGTAAGCTGGGTATCAATGTGCCGCCGTTAGTGAGCGCCTATATGAGTCTTTCGCCGAAGATGCGTGTATTCGGAACGGCTATCAATCACGACTTTGGCGATGTCGAAGAGACGGGTATCCTGATTGCCATCAGCGAAATTCTGGAGGACAAGAAAAAACGGCACATAAAAACATTTCTGGAGGAAATCGGGGATTTGGATTTTCAGTCGTAAGACATTTTATTTTAGATATTTATCCGCAAAAAATTCTATGGCGCGATACCATTCCGCACCGAACTTGCGAATCAGCGGTTCACGCAGGAAAAGATAAAGGGGAATTTTTTTCTGTTCCCCTAAAACTTCAGCCGCGGAACATATTTTCCACCGGTGATAATTAACCGCCTGATAATATTTGTATTTCGTAACCCGCACCGGATACAGGTGGCAGGAAACCGGTTTGAAAAAATCAATGCGTTCTTCGCGATACGCTTTCTCGATGGCGCACCGGCAAGCGCCATCGGGACTGTAACAGGTGAAGACACAATTTTTCCCGTTCACGATGGACGTGACGACATCTCCCTCAATATCAATGTAGCCAACCCCTTGCCG
>JAISJX010000296.1 GCA_031261145.1 Tannerella sp. | reverse complement strand
CTCTCCGGACGGGCGGGTCTCAATTCCCGAATCGGGGAAGGGCCTCAACTCGTCGGCGCAACGGTGAAGCTGGACTATTTCGGTTATAAAGGGGATGTAGGTCCTTTCGTGGAAGGTATTAATCATCTGGAAGCAACGCTGTCGCCCTATTACCGGACGAACGGCGAACGCTGGAACCTGCAATTAGGCGTGAACGCAATGCTTATCACCGGCGATTCGTCGTGGATATTCGCTTCGCCCAACATTGCGGCGGACGTGCAGGTGGGCAAGCGGACACAACTGTATGTGAGCGCCGGAGGTCAAATCCAGTCGAACGATGTGCACGGGGGAGCGCAAGTGAACCGCTACATTGATTTCTACAGGGAGGTATTACCTGCCCGCACGTGGCTGGATGCGACAGTCGGCATCCGGAGCGGTATCACGCCCGATGTATGGCTGAATGTGTTTGCCGGATACAAGATTACGGAAAACGACGTGTTCTTTGTGCCAAGCTACCGGAGTATGATAACGTCAATTGATGGCGACGAATCAAAGTGGGCAAACGACTTCGTATATAGCGGCGTGTTTCAACCGGATGCTTCCGCCTTTCAGGTCGGCGCCGAGTTGAAATACAGCTATCGCAAATGGCTGGATCTTTCCCTGAAAGGCGTCTATCATAGCTGGACGCTCAAGGAAGGCGACTTTGGCAACTACGGGATGGAACCGGAAGATATGAAACCCTACGGCCGGCCGGCTGTGGATGTGAATGTGGACGTGGTGGTGAAACCGCTGGAACCGCTGACGCTGACGCTGGGTTATTACCTGGGAGCAGACCGTTATACCCGGCTCACTCGCTATAACGATATGTCCGGGTTTCTGGATGAAAACGTGAAGATGAAAAATCTCAACGACCTGAACCTTACGGCATCGTGGAACATCAATGATACATTTGGGGCGTATCTGAAGTTAAATAATCTGCTGTTCCAGAAACAGGAATTATTCTACGGCCATCCGTTGCAGGGCTTTAATGCGATGGTAGGAATCAATATTAATTTCTGACGCCGGTCACTGGTTGAACATATCCTTATTATAAAATTCAAGGATATCCATCGCCATCCGGTACGCCTCATGCGCCGGGCTTTCGGGGTTTAATTCCATGGCGGAAAGATAATTATTAAGCGCTTGCCGCCAATTGCCTGATTTACGGTATGCATTACCGCGCAAATAGAAAGCCTCGTCCGGCGCACCGCCATCAGCAATCAACGCATCGAGCTGACGGATGGCTTCGGCTACCTGGCCTTCATGGATAAGTTGTCTGATCGTTTCCATAGTGTGCAAAGGTAACGGATTATGAGCAAAAATAAAATTTTTAAAGGGACAAATGACAGGCTATTTTTCAGTTTGCCCCGGAAAGATAGATAAAAGGAATATGATAAAAAAAACAGTTTATTTGGTATGTTTATGGCTTGCAGTGGGTTCGCTGCAAGCTCAGATTCTTAACCCGGTCAAGTGGGATATTAAACTGATTGATTCGGAATCGACCGAAAAAGAAATCCGGTTTACGGCTACCCTCGAAAATGGCTGGCACGTGTATGATATGAATCTGCCGGATGGCGGGCCTATTTCCACCAGTATCACTTACGAACAGAAACAAGCGATGGAATTAGTGGGCGCTCCCGCGCCGTCCGTCGCTCCGGTCAAAATCCACGACGAGCTGTTCGATATGGAACTGCGGTGGTACGCCGGTACGGTTACATTCGTACAAAAGATAAAAGTGACCAACCCGAAAAAGTTCAAGCTCAATGGCGAAGTGGAGTTTATGGCTTGTAACGACGAGACATGCCTCCCGCCGGATCGCGTTCCTTTTTCGTTCGGGCCGGAACAGGTGAAAAAGACCGTTGTGGAAAAAGCGGTCGAAACCCCCGTTACCGCCGAAGCTACAGACGACCCGGTTGCCGCTGGTGATACTGCGGCCCTCCCCCCTCCTGACCCGTCGGACACGCCGAACGAACAGACTGCCGGACGGGCTGCCGGAAATACGGCCGTAACAACCGCCGAGCTTGCCCTGACCGATGACACGGATTTATGGGAGCCGGTTATCGACGAGTTAAAAGCGTTTGGAGACGCCACCGCCACGGCGACGGATTCGTCCCTGCTCTATCTTTTTGCAGCCGGTTTTCTGGGCGGTCTGATCGCCTTGCTGACGCCTTGCGTCTGGCCGATTATCCCGATGACGGTCAGTTTCTTCCTGAAACGGAACAAAAGCCGCAAAAAAGCCGTTGGGGAAGCGCTCATGTACGGACTCTCCATCATTGTGATTTATTTATTGATGGGACTGTCTATCACCGGCATCTTCGGGGCAAGCGCCCTGAACGACCTTTCGACAAACGCCATTTTCAATATTTTCTTTTTCCTGCTTTTAGTTCTCTTTGCCATTTCGTTCTTCGGCGCATTCGAGTTGGTTTTGCCGTCTTCGTGGGCGAACAAGATGGATTCCAAAGCGGACTCAACGTCGGGACTGTTAAGCATTTTCTTTATGGCGTTCACGCTGGCGCTCGTTTCGTTTTCGTGCACCGGCCCTATTATCGGGACATTGCTGGTCGAAGCGGCTTCGGAAGGAATGACGGCGGGGCCGGCCATCGGGATGCTGGGTTTCGCACTGGCGCTGGCCATCCCCTTTGCGCTCTTTGCCATCTTCCCCAACCTGCTGCAAAACATGCCCCAATCAGGCGGATGGCTCAACTCGGTGAAAGTCGTATTAGGTTTCTTAGAATTGGCGTTAGCGCTTAAATTCCTGTCCGTGGCTGATTTAGCATACGGATGGCGGATTCTGGATCGCGAAGTATTCATTGTTTTATGGATTGTCATATTCGCCTTGTTAGGATTCTACCTGTTGGGGAAAATACGGTTCAAACATGACAGCGAATTGCTTTACGTCTCTGTCCCGCGCCTGTTTATGGCCATTATCTCGCTGGCGTTCGCCGTCTATATGATACCGGGCTTATGGGGTGCGCCGCTGAAATCCATCAGCGCTTTCGCCCCGCCGTTATCTACGCAGGATTTCAACCTGTATAAGGGTGGAGTCCATGCCGTTTATGATGATTACGAGACGGGGATGTCGTATGCCGGGAAAGTCAATAAACCCGTGTTGATCGACTTTTCCGGTCACGGCTGCGTGAACTGCCGCAAGATGGAAGCCGCTGTCTGGACGGATCCGAAGGTGAAGCAGATTCTGGAAGATAAGTACGTTTTGATCACCCTCATGGTCGATGACAAGAGCAAACTGCCCGCTCCCGTGACCATCGAAGAAGACGGCAAAACACGTACGCTGAAAACCGTAGGCGACAAATGGAGTTACCTCCAACGCCATAAATTCGGCGCCAACGCACAACCTTTCTACATTCTCCTCAACGACGCAGGCAAACCGTTAGCGCCCTCGTATGCCTACAATGAGAATGTGCCCGGCTATATCCTGTTTCTGGAAAAAGGGTTGAAAAATTACGAACTTAGATATAAAAAATGAGTACAAAAGAAGAACGGTTGGAGGCTTTCGGGCGGTTGCTCGACATCATGGACGAGCTGCGGGTGAAATGCCCGTGGGACCGGAAACAAACCAACGAAAGCCTGCGTGCCAACACCATCGAAGAGACGTATGAACTCTGCGACGCCATCATCCGCGGTGACCAAAATGACATCCGGAAAGAATTGGGCGACCTCCTGCTGCACATCGTGTTCTATGCCAAAATAGGGGAAGAAAAAGGTACATTCGACATCAAAGATGTTTGCAACAGTTTATGCGACAAACTGATCTACCGTCACCCGCATGTCTTCGGCGACGCAGCGGCGGAAAACAGCAAAGCCGTCGAACAATCGTGGGAACAGCTCAAACTGAAAGAGAAAGGCGGCAACAAGACCGTGCTGGAAGGTGTTCCGGCCGCACTGCCCTCGCTCGTCAAGGCGTACCGGATTCAGGACAAGGCGCGGAACGTCGGGTTCGACTGGGAAAAACGCGAACAGGTATGGGACAAGGTCGATGAAGAACTCCGCGAACTGAAACAGGAAATAGCCCAAATGGACGAAGACAGGATGGAAGACGAATTTGGCGACTTCCTCTTTAGCCTCATTAACGCCGCCCGCCTGTATAAAATCAATCCCGACAACGCACTGGAACGCACCAACCAAAAATTTATCCGCCGCTTCAACTACTTAGAAGAACATACCATCCGCCAGGGCCGCTCCCTGAAAGAAATGACGCTCGCAGAGATGGATGTATTATGGAACGAAGCCAAAGGGTTGGAAAAAGATTCAACGATTCAATAATTTCACGTAGATTTTTTTCAATTGACAATTGATAATTGACAATTGACAATTAATTCTGCATTCTCAATTATCAATTCTGAAACTGGATTGCGGAGCCTGTTTTGTAAGAATCTCTACCATTGACGTATTTTTGTAATACGGCGGTATTTAGTCCGTTAGGACTTTAATATCAATAGAATAAATGCATCCTCTTTTCTTTTTGTCCGTAGGACATACACGTTTTTTGTGAATTCCCTACGGGAAAAAAAACGTGGAAGCGGCTTTTTCTATTGATATTCATTCCCTAACGGGAAATAAATTTTACGTCACTTTCTGTTATTTAAAATTTATTTTATCACCCACTCGCAGTGACGGATGCTCGCACGACTAACCTTTGGGGCTGACCAAAAAGGGTATTTTGCACGTCATTGTGAGGGCAAATCCCGAAGCAATCCATTAATAATCAATACTCTGGATTGCTTCGCCTACGGCTTATAATGACGAGTTTTGTATCACATACATTATCAACATATTGCAAATGCTCGTCATTTTACTTTTTTGATAAGCCGAAGG
>JAISJX010000276.1 GCA_031261145.1 Tannerella sp. | reverse complement strand
CTTAACAGCCGCGATTTGTGAAGGATCTTTACTCTGCTGGAAGTAGATGACCGGTTCCTTGAATCCCTGTCCCAGATTCACGCAGTGCAAGCTGTTCTCCGTAGATAAATGGCGCCCATTGAGGAATACGTCCGTCCAGTTAAAGGTTTGTTTATGGATAAGTTCACCCAATTCAAGCAGGAACTTATCGCCGGTTATATTGTAGAGCCAATAAACAATCATCAGGTTGTCGCCTCCGCGTTGTTCTCCCCAAAACGTCCATTTCCCCAACGGGTTTTGCGGAAGCTGCTCTAACTGGTACTTGAAATACTTGGTCAGGAAAGAAATGACCCTTTTGTCTCCCGTAGCCGAGTAATACTGTTGCATGATTTTCAGCATAACCATTTTGGGCCACCAGTCGTGTGCGTTATCGCGTTGCAAACCTCTCTCCGGGCTTCTGTCGGTATCCGGACCAAAGTAACCATCCGGCTTTTGCGAGGCAAGCGACCATTCTATCCAAGGTTGTACTTTTTCTATCAAGGCTTTATCATTCATAATGTAAGCCAGAGGGAGAAGGCCGTCAATCCAATAAGGTCCCCGCTCCCATACATCTCCGTCGCCACCCAGCCAGCCATTGCGCGGCCCCATGACTTTCGCGTATATACTGTCCAAATGGCCGGTCATACCTGTACGCATCAGGTTCATCTGTTCACCCAGCCAACCTGTCGGTTTTATTGTACCGACAGGTAGTTCCATATACGGCTTCTCCACCAGCGGGTAGCGATTGTTGGTATAATTCACCGCGTCTGATTGGCCTGTATTTTTCACAGCGGCACCCGAAAGGGTTGCCACCGTGAAAAATATACCTGCTATTAAATACTTCTTCATCTATAACTGGTATTAATTAGTAGTATAATTTGGATTTTGCACCAAATTCGGGTTCGAGGTCAATACCCTTTCGGGGATGGGGAAAACGGTACGATACTCACCTTGCGGCTTATGAGACAGCCAACTCTTGGTTGTAAATACGCCGAAACGAATGATATCCCTTCTGCGCGTCAATTCCCAGGCAAATTCCCATCCCAATTCATCCAGCATACGTCCGTATAAAACAGGAGCCTGGTTTCCAGGGTCTGAGACGGTGTAATTTTCCACATACCCATAATGATAAGCCGAGTTGCCCTTTAACTGGTCATCCGTAACAGCCGCTTTGGAAGGATTGTCTTTAAAGGCCCGCTGACGTACCTGCGTTACCAAAGCGCCGGCGCCCGGCTGATTCGTACGCAGTAAACATTCCGCTTTCATCAGCAATACCTGTGCATAGCGAAACAAAGGTATATCCGTAGTCGAACCTCCGGTAGTTCCCGGCTCTACTTCATACTTGAACATCCGGTATCCTTCTGCTTCTTTTGTATAGCTGGCATTGGGGATGTCTTTCGTAAAGATAAGGGGTTCCCCTTTCTGGTCGTACGTTCCTGTTATCTGTTCCCCGTTAGCAGCTAATTGATTGCCCATTAACCAGGTATCTTCCAAACGGGAATCGCCGGCCTCATACGTATCGATAAACTGGCTGACGCCCATGGCTGAGCCGCTACCCCAGGGAGTAGCTTCCGTCTCGAATTTCTTTTTCAATTCGCCATGCCATGAATACATGTGGATAGATTGTCCACCGGCCAGCGTCTTATCGAAAGGTACCGTAAACAAAACCTCCTTCGACGATTCTACCCCGTGCGCCCGGAAGGAAGCGTTGTAATTTGGCTCCAAAGCGCATTTTCCGCTGTTGATGATGTCGTCGCATTGGGCGATAACCTCTGTATAATGCGGCTGTCCGGTATAGACTTCCGCATTCAGATAGACATTGGCCAATAAAGCTTTCCCTGCCCATTTGTTCATTCGTCCATACATGGCGCCCCCTTGTGTTTCGTTTAATTTGGAGATTACTTCCTGCAGTTCGCTGACAATAAAATTATAGATTTCAAGCCGGGCGCTTTTTGCCGGCAGGTCGCTTGATTTGGTGGACACCAGGGGCGCATCGCCAAAATTATCGCAAACCATCCAATAATAGTAGGCGCGAGCAGCTCTCACCTCAGCCAGTCCCTGTTCTTTTTCAGCAGCCGAGGGAGCGGGAACGACGTCGTTTTCTATTTGGTCAATTACATTATTGCAAAGCAGGATACCCTTGTAAAACCAGCTCCATATATCGGATACATGGGCTTGTTCGGAGTTCCAGGTATGATAATGCATACGGCGGTAAATACCTCCGTCGTCCCAACCGGATGCATTGGGCGGCATCACGATTGCATCAGCGGTTACTTCCTGCGCGCAAAAAAAACCGCCATGACCGGTAAGATTCCGTAAGGGAGGATAGACACTTCCGATAACCGGATAAAAATCCTTAACCGTATATTTATAGCTTTGTTCCGTTACCGACGAGAATACCTTTTCATTCATGTCGTTACTGCAGCCATACGTACTACCGGTCAGTAATAAGGTGATAAGTATTTTACTATATGTTTTCATGTACTGTCAATTTTAAAATTTGAATGATGCGCCAAGGGTAAATGTACGGGCGGCCGGAAACCTGTTTTTGTCATCCCGTCCGGGAGCCAATCCGCTAATGCTTATTTCCGGGTCAATCCCGCTGTAGCCGGTAATAACCGCCAGGTTGGAAATGGCGCCGTAGATACGGAAACGGTCAATCCATTTATTCTTCAGGTCAAGCGTATATCCTAAAGTCAGGTTATCAATTTTCCAGTAGTCTCCCTCTTCAATATAATAGCTCACATACTGCAATTCCTGATCATCAGCCAGCGGCCTTTTTCCATAGACATTATCGTATGCTTTTTGCATAATGTTGCCTCTGGAAAGCATAACCGGAGCGCCGTATTGCAGTTCCGGCATATTCAAGATCTGGAACCCAAAAGCGCCACGCATGGTGACACCCAGATCGAATTGCTTATAGGATATGGAGTTGTTCCAGTTCAGATAATGCTTTGGCAATCCGTT
Organism: Tannerella sp.; assembly: GCA_031261145.1. The sequence continues at coordinate 2,623 of JAISJX010000276.1, read as the reverse complement.
ACCAATGATTTTCTTATCTGTTGGCTGTTGTTGGGATATCGGTTTGGGATTCCCGTCTTCGCCTTCAATAATCCAATGGCCGTTGTCGTCAATGTCAATACTCTTGAATCCATAGAAATTACCAATGGGTTGTCCTTCCTGTATCCGGTGGGTAGATTGTTGTATCGGTTCGCCCGTTCCACCCTGGTCGGAATAACCGCTGGAAATAAACTGTTCGTTGGATAAGGAAAGCAGTTCATTCTTATTGGTAGAATAATTGGCATTCGTGACCCATTGGAAATCCTTGGTCTGGACAGGTATCGCCCGCAAAGAAACTTCCATCCCGGTGTTTCTCATTGAACCGGCATTGGCAACCATACTGGAGAATAAATACGGAGGCGAAGGTACGGTATAATCCCACAACAAATCTTTGGTATTGCGGATATAGAAGTCAATGCCGCCCGTGAGGCGTTCGTCAAAGAATCCAAAGTCTAACCCGATATTGGTTTCTTCTTTTTTCTCCCAGCGTAAATCAGGGTTGGGATTGGAGTTTGGACGGATAGATTTGATCCAGGCTCCATTTATATATGCATAGTCTCCAAAGCTGAGGGTGTTGAGCGACATATAAGGGTCAGAAGGTTCAGTACCCGTTACGCCGTATCCGGCCCTGAGTTTCAAGGAACTTAATGCCTGTACGTCGGACAGGAAGCCTTCGCCCTTGACATTCCAGGCAATGGATGCGGCCGGGAAAGTACCCCACTTATGGTCGGCTCCGAACTTGGACGAACCTTCGTAACGAACGCTGGCGGCTACTATATATTTCCCTTTGAAACTGTAATTCAAGCGTCCGAAATAACCGACCAGTTTGTTTTCGCGCTGCTCCGAATTTTCGTTAGCGCGTCCATCGCGTAAGGCCTGTCCGGATTGCATGGAATTATAGGTATAGTCGTTTGAAGGGAAGTCCCAGTTTTGCATCCAATAATTCTGGTAATTCGTATTCATATAGCTATATCCCCCTAAGACGGTAAATGTATGGTCGGTCGCCAGGGTTTTGTTATATTGAACCGTAAATTCACTCAAGTCATTTACCGAGCGAGTCGTACCACGCGAAGCAAATCCGTTTCTATTGTCTTTTACGGTTGAGAGATGCTGTTGTGTTTCATAATATCCCCTCACCTGATTATAGGTGTTGCTTGATATCAAGTACTTTATATCTAATCCTTCGATGGGTGTAAGCACGATGGAAGAATACATTTTTAAATTCGTGGCCCGATTCTGTCCTTCCACTTCATATAAAAGAGCAAGCGGATTCATATAATCGGTTTTGGAAGGGCTTTCGCTCCATACCCCATTGGCATCCTTAACAGGGTCAGTAGGATTGAAAGTCAATGCATTCCTATATACGGCGCTGTTATAGCTTCCTCCGTCCGAACCGGAAAAGTACGTTTGTTGATAGCCGCTCAAGCTGGCATTTATCCTCAGTTTATTTTCAAACATCCGGTGGGTTACTTCTATGCGCGGGTATATCATTTGGTTGTTTGAACGCTTGACAAGTCCGTTTAAGCCGCGGTATTCGAAACTGGCCGTATAATTTGTCGTCCGGCTCCCTCCCCGCAGGCTGATATTATAGACTTGCGTTAAGGGAGTTTGCAACACTTCGTCCAACCAGTCAACACGGCCTCCGTTATCCTGAGCGCCGGGTTTTTCCTGCTTTACCTTGTCGAGGTATTGGTCGATCGTCATAAACGGAAGTTTGCGCGTGATTTGTTGCGTGGAAAGGTAGGCATTCACATCTACGGTTGTCGGCATCTCGCCTTTCGCGTTTTTGGTGGTGATAATGATTACGCCATTCGTACCGCGCGTTCCATAAATAGCGGCTGCCGAACCATCTTTCAATACATCTATTTGCTCAATATCATCGGGAGACACGGTAATTAAATCGCCGGGTATTCCATCAATCAAGACCAGTGGACTTGCGCTTGACTTCAAGGTGGTGATACCACGGAGGCTGATTTGAGACGTAGAAGTAGGATTAGCGTCGGGAGAGATGATAGCCAGACCGGCTACCTGTCCGCGAATCATCTGTGCAGCATCGGGAGAAGGCATTTTGATAAAGTTCTCCGCCTTCACACTGGTGATGGCGCTGGCTACTTCTCCTTTCTTCTGGGTGCCGTAACCAATAACTACCACTTCATTCAGGCTAAGCGCACTTTCCGAAAGAGTTACCTGGTAGTTCGTTTTGTTGCCCACCGCAATCTCTTGCGTATTATATCCGATGTAGGAGATAACGAGGATGTTGGCGGGTTCCACCTGTAAAGTAAATTTACCCTCCGCGTCAGAGATTACGCCGGTAGATGTTCCCTTAATGGAGATATTGGCCCCAATAACCGCTTCACCTCTGGTATCGGTTACGGCGCCGGTAATGGTTTTCTTGCTTTGTTGGGAAGATGCTACTTCCGGCGCTTTTTTGTGTACCGTAATGTTCACGTCCTCCAAATTGATATTTTTCGGTAACATGGTTAGATGAAAGCAAAATAGCAACATAGCCAATATGACCTTTCTTTTGTGTTTCATAAATTGTAATGATTATGAAAGTTAATAATATAAATGGGATGAAAGTAATGAAATTATTTTTGACATCGCT
>JAISJX010000210.1 GCA_031261145.1 Tannerella sp. | reverse complement strand
TTCAGAGGGTTACTTTCTATTGATATGTTTCCCCTAACGGGGAATATTTGCTTGTCCGTTAGGACCATTCATATCAATAGAAATGAATTAAACACACATAAATTAAAATGCCCGTAGGGCATTCACCGAAACGAATATGATACCTTTATTTGTGGACAATTCCTAAAGTTTTAATCGTTATTAATAGGGTTGTTTAGGAATGAAAAATAAACAACGTATAATAGATTCCTCATTCCGAACGAAGTGAGGAATCTTCCGCAGTATGTCTATGTATTCATCCCTGAATATCTGTAATTCAATATTGCGGGGCTGACCAAAAAGTCTGGTTTCGTCATTGCGAGCCGTAGGCGAAGCAATCCAGAGTGTTGATTATTAATGGATTGCTTCGGGATTTACCCTCGCAATGACGTGCAAAATACCCTTTTTGGTCAGCCCCGCTTTTCTTTTCAAACATATCGTTTTCCGTGGGTTAAAACACCACGGCTACCAATATGTTGCCACTAATGTGGCAAACAGACACCTCACCTTTAGGGGATTTAGAGTACTTAGATCGAACACAGGGTTTTACTGCTGACCCCGGGTCAAGCCCGTAATATTCGTTGTTGTTCAAATAAAAAAACGCTTTCCAAATACCTGACTTGGAAAGCGTTTTTTTCGAGCGAAAAACGGGACTCGAACCCGCGACCCCGACCTTGGCAAGGTCGTGCTCTACCAACTGAGCTATTTTCGCAATTTACTGCACCCGTTATTTTTACTGTTACGTTTCAAATAACGGGTGCAAAGGTAATATGTTTTTTGAAAACAACAAACAATTTGCTATAATTTTTTTTCAAAATATTTATTTGTTCAAACCGGTCGCTTCGAGCCAAACATCGGCCATTAGCTGACGTCCAGGCAAATCGGGGTGCACGCCGTCGGCTGACCAGTAGCGTGCCGGGGCGATTTTCAGGGCGGCGTCAAAAGCGGCTTGATACGGAACAAAAACGGTGTTGAACTCTTCGGACAGTTTTTTGAGCGATTTCCGGTATTCGTCAAACATCGGGTACCATCTCGGCTCGTCTATCGCCGAACCACCTTTCACGGCAAATGGTTCGCACAAGACTAACTGTACATTCGGCAGTTTTTCTTTCGTGGATTTCAATAACGCCCGCAAATCATTCTCATAAATCTCTACCGTGCCTTTATATCCGCTGCTTAACGAATGCCAGTAATCATTTACGCCTATCAGGATGCTTAATACATCGGGGAAAAACGCCAAGGTTTCCACTTCCCAACGTTCGCGCAACTGAAAGACTTTGTTCCCGCTTATCCCGCGGTTATAAATCTTTAGTTGTTTGTCGGCATGCGTTTTCAACAACTGCGTGGCGGTGAACAGTGCATACCCGTTTCCCATCTGCTCGTAGGTGTTACAGCGGTTATTGTCGTGATTTCGCCCGCAATCGGTAATCGAATCACCCTGAAAAAGAATCACACTCTCTTTCTTCAGGCCAATTTTCTGTGCAACCGTACCCTTTTGTTCTTTAACAACGGCTTTCGCCAATTCCGGCAACATCATCATCCCGAAACCGGCCATCGCTCCTTTTTTCAAAAAATCTCTTCTTGTATCCATTGGTTTAACTGTTAAAATGTTTCATACTCTCTTTCAGATGCCTAACGAAGCCTTGATTTGTCCGATTTTCTCCGATGCGACCTGCTCGGCATTTTGAAGGTCGTCCGCTGTTTTCACATCGACATGCACTTCGCAATAGAACTTAATTTTGGGTTCGGTTCCCGACGGACGAATCGACACTTTGGTCTTATCGCCTGTATGATATTGCAATACATTGGAAGTGGTCGGCATCTTCAGGGTGAAGCTCTGACCGTCCATAAAGCTATGTCCTTTCAAGGAGGCATAATCATAGAGCGCCGTCACTTTTGAATCGGCGATTTCGGTCAATGGGTTTTCGCGGAACTGCTTCATCATGGCTTCGATCTCTTCCGCTCCGCTTTTTCCTTCTTTCACCACCGAAATATTGACTTCTTTAGAATATCCGTATTCCAAGTAAATCTTTTGAAGCAACTGATACAGCGACAAACCCTGGTCTTTCGCCCATGCAGCGGCTTCGGCGAACATGCAGCAAGCCGAAACGGCATCTTTGTCGCGAACAAAGTCCTCACAAAGAAACCCATAGCTTTCTTCACCGCCACAGATATACGTTTTATTCCCTTCGTTTTTACGCATCACATCCGCAATCCATTTGAAGCCGGTATAGACGTCGAATATCTCTACGCCATTTCGTTCGGCAACCGCACGAATCGTTTCGGTCGATACAATTGTCTTCACGACATATTCTTTGCCTTTCAGTTTCCCTAATTCTTTCCAACGTGTAATCAGGTAATAAACAAGTATTAATGCTGTTTGATTCCCATTTACCAACACCCATTCCCCGTCGTCATTTTTCACGGCGGCGCCTACGCGGTCGGCATCCGGGTCGGAGGCCAACACCAAATCGGCGCCGGTTTCTTTGGCTTTTGCTACAGCCATCGCCAGTGCAGCCGGTTCTTCCGGATTCGGCGATACAACGGTCGGAAAATCACCGCTAACCACATCCTGTTCAGGCACATGGATTATATTCGTAAAACCGAAAGCCTTAAAAGCCTCCGGTATCAGGCGAACGCCCGTACCATGAATCGGGGTGTACACAATCTTCATATCCCTGTGGCGTTTAATCACATCGTCCGACAGCAGGGAGACTGTTTTTAAGTCGCTGATATATTGACGGTCTATTTCTTTTCCGATGATTTCAATCAGTTTTTCATTCTTCGTGAATTTAATATCTCCGGCATTCCGGATTTTGTTCACTTCGGCAATCGTATTTTTGTCATGCGGGGTAATCATCTGTGCGCCATCGTCCCAGTAAGCCTTATAGCCGTTGTATTGCTTCGGATTGTGGGAGGCTGTGAGGATAATTCCGCTCTGGCAGCCTAACTTACGGATGGTATAAGACATTTCGGGCGTCGGGCGAAGGTCTTCAAACAGATAGACTTTGATGCCGTTGGCCGAAAAAATATCCGCAGAGATGTCTGCAAACAAACGGCTGTTATTCCGGCAGTCATATCCGATGACAACTTTAATCTGCTCCAAACCGGCAAACTCTTTCAGCAGGTAATTCGATAATCCCTGAGTAGCCGCACCTACCGTATAAATATTCATACGATTGGTTCCAACGCCCATAATACCGCGCAAACCACCTGTGCCAAATTCCAAATCTTTATAAAAAGACTCGATTAGTTCCGTCGGATCGTTCTGATCTAACATGAATTGGACACGCTTACGGGTTTCCATATCATATTCTTTCCCCAGCCAGATAGTGGCTTTTCTTCTTACATTGTCTAATAAATCTTCATTTGCCATAAAAAAAGCATTACATTAATAAATAAATGACCGTACAAACAATGACACGTCATTTTGATCTACAAAGATAGATTATTTTCATTAAAAAGCGGAACAAAGAAGCATATTTTATCGCCTAAAATGTGATTACCGGAGCGATTATGTTGATTAAGTTCTGATATTCAGCAGAATATTATTGTGGTTTCGTCATGAAAAAATTAGGCGCCTGTGATTAAAGGTAAGAGTATGGGACGAACGGGTTTGTTCGACCGTGGAGAAAACGGCCAAATAAAGGAAGGCCATGGCGGAGAATTGTAGAAAGACATGCCGCATGAAAAGTATCAAAAAGACGTTGCGCTCGCGGATTGAACAGGTTTTCGGGTTTATCAAAAATGCGATGAACGATTTTTGCATACGCTTAGCCGGGATATTGGAGATGAAAAGGCTGTCAGTATAATATGCTTATTTACAATATTTTAATGGATTAACAATTCGTAAAGTCGGATTTATTCTCAATAAAATAATTTAGAATGATTCCAAATAACGAAAAACAAATTGTTAATAAACAGGTTGATAGATTAAAAAATAGAATTTGCGTTGAAAATAAATCAAATTTAATGCAATTAATCCCAAAAATAACACATATATTTGCAGCGATTTCAGGCATGGTTATATCGGACTTCGCTTTGCTTGGATATCACAAACAAAAATTAATAATTTAGAAGTCTAATGTGAGAAATTTATAGAATTAAAAACTAAAAAAAAAATGGTGCCCATGGAAAAGGAAGAAGTATTAATTGAATGAAATGAAAAACAGGAGCAGTGTTAAACTGCATTCCCAACAGTGATTATCGTAGATGCGTCTCAATAAAACTAAAAAACGGGATGCAAATACAAATTGAAAAAAATTATTTACAAAGCTATTTATTTTGAGATTACAACGTATGAATAAAATTTGGAACTTTTTGGAAATGAAGGTGTTTTATCGCTTTCTTTCCGTTACAATCATTTTGACGTGCGCCTTCGTACAAATCAAGGCAGAGGCGCCGGTTTCGCCGACCCATTCATTGGAAGCGAAAGTTATTGAACCTGCGAGCCGTAATCAAGACGGCAAGCGGATAAGCGGGACGGTTGTGGACACGAACAACGAACCTATCATCGGCGCCAATATTGTAGTAAAAGGCACGACGAATGGTATTATCTCCGATCTTGACGGACAATTCGAACTGACCGTTCCGAACAATGCCGTACTGGAAATTTCGTATATCGGCTATATCAGCCAGGAAATTGCAGTCAGCAACAGAACGACTTTTAACATTATCCTCAAGGAAGATGCTATCGGACTGGAAGAAGTCGTAGCTATCGGTTACGGTACCGTCAAAAAGAGCGACTTGACCGGGGCGATCTCCAGCCTTTCGGCAGACAGGTTGATGGACAAGCCCACTTTCAATGTGGCGCAGGCCCTTTCCGGTAAAGTGGCGGGTGTGAAAATCGTAGAACGTTCCGGCGCTCCGGGCGGTAGAGCGATGATCCGTATCCGCGGTACAAACTCTATCAACTCCGGGAACGATCCGCTTGTGGTTGTGGACGGCGTAGTGGGTCTGGGCGATGCATTATCGACCATGAACCCCAGTGAAATACAGTCTATGGAGGTGTTGAAAGACGCCTCGGCGACGGCTATTTACGGAGCGCGTGGCGCTAACGGCGTAATCATGATTACCACCAAACGCGGAACAGACGGCTCCGTGCAGGTCGAATATGACGGCTCTGCTACGGGTAACTTCCTTCAGAAACACCTGAACAACCTGAACGCGGAACAATTCCTCTATACCTATACCCAGGCATGGATGAATGTCGCCGCATACGGTACTCCAAGTTGGGGTATGTGCCTTGACGGTTCGTTGCAGCCCGCCGATTATACAGGTAAGACATACGCCGACTACCCGCATTTGTTTGAAAAGACGAGTGCAGGAGGCTATTCGATTCCTTTGCGCGACAAGCAAGGCAACTACTACAAACCGCGTTTCGATACGAACTGGGAAAAAGAAACGTTCAAACCATCCGTATCAACGAATCACCAGGTAAATGTACGCGGTGGTAACGATAAGATGAAACTCGGCGCTTTCCTTAACTACAGCAGAGACGCAGGATTGTTGAACCGTACCTATTTCGAACGTTATTCGGGCAGGTTGACAGCCGACTTCAAAGTTTCAAAATGGTTGGAAGTTAATTCTTCCTTGCTGTACAACAGGACAAAAGAAAGTCTTAATGACGCTTCCTATTTCTCCGGCGGTATGGGACGCGCAGTCGTGGAAGCATTCCCGATTCTGCCGTTGATGTATCCGAACGATCCGTCCATTTATGGTTCGTATGCAGGCCAGTATGCAAGAAATGCAGACTTCCCCGTAGGAGAAACAGACCCGCAGGCGCCTTATGAAATCACCAAAACATCGGAGAGACTTCAGCATCGCTCGCAAATGGTAGGAAACCTGGCCTTTACCATCCATCTTTTGCCGGAATTGGATTTCAAGACCACGCTGTCTATAGACGACCGTAACAATAAATACAATGAGTATGGCGGTATCCGCATCTCACGCGGCGATCATGGTTACGCTTATATCGGTACGAACAAATATACCGAGTGGCAGAATGAAAACTATTTCACCTACAACAAGACTTTTGGAGGCGTACATGCCCTTACTGCCATGTTGGGAGCTTCCTGGTCGAGGTACAATTACGAAGACTTCAATATCTCGAACAATACGTTCTTTGATGACTTCTATATGTGGCACAACATAGGAGTAGGAACCAAGACCCGTCCATCGCCATCGAGCGGCGACGGCCAGAATTCCATCAACTCTTACTACCTCCGCGCCAACTACGTTTTCAACAGCAGATATACAGTGACGGTGACAGGTCGTTACGACGGCTCTTCACGCTTCGGTGAGAACAACAAATACGGTTTCTTCCCGTCAGGCGCCGTATCATGGAGAATCTCGGAAGAAGGATTTGCGAAGGACATTGAACATCTGTCAAACCTGAAATTGCGTTTAAGCGCCGGTGAAACAGGTAATCAGGAAATCGGCCGTTACGTAACCCAGGGTTTCATCGGTTCTACGAATGTGCCCATAAACGGCGCCGTTCAGAGCGGTTTGTATCCCAATTCGATGGCCAATCCCGACCTGAAATGGGAGCGTACGCTACAGTATGACGCAGGTCTTGACTTCGGTCTGTTTGACAGTCGTATCATGGCGTCAGTCGATTACTACTACAAGAAGACGATGGACATGGTGCTCGACGTTCCCCTGCCTATTTCTACTACCACCGGTTCCGTTAAACAGAACTACGGAAGCGTAGAAAACAAAGGTTTTGAAGTAACGCTTAATACGCACAACGTCAAATCAAGAGACTTCAACTGGTACACGGATATCGCATTCACGGCCAACCGTAACAAGATACTCCAGTTAGGCCCGACAGGCGCCGACATCCTGCGTAACGGCTGGGTAGGCGGTTCCAACACGGTACTGCGCGAAGGTTCGCCTATCGCAAGTTTCTGGGGTATGAACCGTCTGGGTACATACACGACCGAAGAAGCTTCGCTGGCAGCTAAATACAATCGTTTACCGGGCGACTTGAAGTATGAAGACCGTAATAACGACGGTCGTATAGACTTCAGCGGCGACGGCTACCTGATCGGAAGCGCATTCCCGAAAGGCGAGATAGACTTCAATAACAGGTTCGATTACAAGAATTTCGACCTGAGTATTGATATCCACGCTTCGTATGGCGCCAAGATGCAGAACCGTACCAATCACTCCGGCGAAGACCGCCAGACGATGGGTAACTCCAAAGTAACGGTTATGAACGCATGGCGTCCGGACTATCAGACGGCTCCGATCGCACAGGTCAAACCAGGTATGGGTGGAGCGCGTTACGATACGTATCCCGATACACACTGGATTGAAGACGCATCGTATATCAGGGGTGAAGGAATCGCAATCGGTTATACCGTGCCGAGCGCTTTTGTACATAAACTTGGCCTCAGCTCACTTCGCCTGTATTTGTCGGGTAGAAACTTCTTCTGCTTGGATAAATATCAGGGTTACGATCCTGAAGCAAGCGATAATGACAATATGGACGGTCTTACTCCGCACATGGACTTCTACTCGTATCCGAGGCCAATGTCATATACTTTTGGAGTTAATTTAAAGTTTTAACAATATAATATTATAAAGATATGAATAACATAAAATTATATTTATTTATCGCAGCGCTTAGTCTTTCGTTAGGCGCATGTACTGATTTTCTGGCTGAAAGTCCGACCGGCTCGCTTACTACAGACGCTACTCTTACAAGCCGCGATGCCGGGGTGGCCTTTGCTACAGGCGCCTACCGTGCATTGACAGGCTGGACTTCCGGCACTACCGACTGGGGAGGCAACCAATTCAATTGCATTGAATATATGACCGGTAAAGCTTATTCGCAATATATGGGCGCACGTCTGTTTGAATACGAAGAAGGCAATCAAACCGGCGAACAGTCAACCGCCAAAGGTCGTTGGAGTAACTGGTATCAGGGTGTAAGAGATTGCAACCTTGCTATCGAAAAGATACCAACCATTACCGGTATGTCTGCTTCAGATATAGCGTATTATCTTGGTGAAGTGCGCACCCTGCGTGCATTCTATTACTTCTGCCTGACGCGCTTCTATGGAGACCTCGTTTTTAATGACAAGGTATTCGCAACAATCAGCGAGTCATATCAGCCGCGTGTTTCTCTCAAGAAGATTTATGACGAGATAATCGTTCCCGATTTGGAATTTGCACTCTCAAGCCCGCTGCCCGACAAGACTACGGATGGACGTATCAGCAAGAACGCCGCTCGCGCTATTGCAGCCGACGTTTACCTCACGATGGCAGGTTATCCCTATCAGGAAGTGCTCACAAATCCCGATAAGTCGTGGTGTACGGAGGCTTCGTGGACGATGTCCGAATATCCCGTCAACTCGGCAAGTGCAAAGGAATATTTACAGAAATCGAAAGCCCTGCTTGATGCTTTGTATGGACAGTATCCGCTCGGAGACTTCTCCGACCTTCACAATCCGAGTTTGAACAACAAGGGCGGCGCTATCTTCCAGATTCAATACATGGCCAGCGTCAGTGAGTTCCCTGTAAACATGTTCGTCCCGATGACCCTTTACACTTCCGTGTTCACGACCGAGTGCGGAACGGGCATACCCAGCACGGCTTATTACGACTCGTATGATTCAAAAGACCTGCGTATCGCCGACCGTAATTATTTCTATTACAGCGATACGAAAGCGGCGCGTTTTGATCCGAACGAAAGCCCTGCGCCTAAATTCCCCGTAGCTTTCCTGTTCAAGTATTACGACCAGGTAGCGATAAAGGAGACATCGCATCCAAGCATTAATTTCAGCCTCTACCGCTATGCCGACATCCTGCTTATGCAGTCGGAAGTAAACTGGACCTTGCGTCAGTTGGGCGTCAGCGTTCCGGATAACGATGTGGTGAAAGGTATCAACGAAATCAGGATACGGGCCGGTTTGGCGGAATATACTGCCAATCAGTTGACATTGCTTGACATTATGAGTGAACGTGCGTACGAGTTGGTGTTTGAAAACCGTATGCTCTGGGATATGCGCCGTACGCGAAAAGCGCTTGTTGACGGACCGGGCGAATTTACCGCTCTCCAAAACTTTATAGGCCACCAGCCCGTAAGTTTCAATCACCGCTTTGAGGCTAAGCACTTGTTGACGCCTGTTTCGGCAGATGAAATCAATAACAACTATGCATGTTTACAAAACGGCGGTTGGTTACCTATTCAAACCGCGACAGGAAACTAATAAAAGTCGTCAATTATTTAATAATTAAAGAAATAAAAAGATATATGAAAAAGATTTTATTTTTATTATCCTCGCTGATATTCGTTATCGGCTGTACTGAAGATGGCGATAATTATCCTATTCCGAGGGATGCAAATGGAAATGTGATATTTACGCAGGTACCAAGTGCGACAACAGTCGGCATCAGTTCGCTTGACAACCAGTTTTCGGTAACGGCAACTCTGCCGAATGCCAAATCAGGAGACGAAATGACTGTTGAATGCCTGCAACTGCAGACGGGCGGGTTGCTCCCATTGGCCGGAACGCAGAAGAAGGTAACTGTCGGAGCCGATTTGAAAGCTACTGTTAGCTATACCCGTCAGGAAGCCAACCTTAACAAGGTGGGCGACTATGTTACGGTAACCTATGCCGGCAAGACCGATTACGCCATTAAGAGAGTGGATCTGGTTATAGCGACTACTGCGTCGAAAACCAAAACATTTGATGCTAAAGGCAATATCAGTATTGATGACGGTATAGAAGTGATCGTCGCCCGTAATGCCGCAACCGCTTATTTTGCAGTTGAGGTTGATACGAAAGAGGCTATCTATTCCGGTACAATTGTCGCAAAGCGCAAAAACGGCGTTAATGAGCCTTTTGTGGACGTAGCGGGCGTAAGTTCGCCTAAACCGGGCTTGTTCCTTGTCCCGATATCCGGCAACGACTTCGCAGCGAATAAGGATACGATGTATTATTCGTTCGTAGCCACAAACGGCGGTTTCAGTGATGAGATTACAACCAGCGTCGTAGTTATCGAACCGTATTTCTTCCTCAAGAAAACGGCGACATTAACTCCGGCCCAACCTCTTGACATCTTCGGAAACAAGATTGCTCTCTCGCCGACATTGCAGTTCACGGGTGGCGCTTCGACCAATATCGAATTTGTTCCATCAACACTTGCCCTGTACACCGCTAATAACTCTAATGATGCGATAGCCGCTTTTGAAGCAGGCGTGAAGAGCGCGACAGCCGAACCCGGTACGGGCGAAGGTGTCTATATCTTCAAGATTATTGACGGCGCAGATACTTATTACGGTATGATTAAAGTGTTAACGCTCGTTCCTAATACGTCCATTTCAATTGAATATCGTATAGGTAACGAATACTCGCACCTTGCAAAATAAGGAGCCGGATGCAGTATTATTTTAATTAAAGATTGCATAGACAATAGTAGAAATCAACAGGCGCGGGGCAAACCCGCCCCGCGCTGTTGATGGATACTTTTCTAATTAATAATTAATGATTAATAATTAATGATTAATAATTAATGCCTTGGTTTTTTTGTTTTTAATCTGAAAATCTTTTTGATTATCTATTCCATTGGGATGGGTTATTCGATAAAATGCAACCGCCTTCTCTTTTCGTTCAAATTATCAACTGACAATATAGAAATATGAATGCCCTAACGGGCAAATTTTCCCGTAGGGAAACCATATCAATAGAAATCATTCACAAACATTCACGGCTGTTGCCCGTCAGGGCATTCATCCAGGTAATATATCCGGGAATCATTAAATACAAACAAATGAAAAAGTGTTTTTTATTCATTTTATGCCTGTCTGGCGTTATCTCCTGCGCGGGAGATAGCAGGAATGACAGCAAAGACTTGGCAAAATATGTGAACCCCATGATAGGGGCAAGTACGAATATGACAATGGCCAGGGCGCTTCATGGTTTGGGAAAAACCGTTCCGGGAGCATCCACTCCTTATGGCTTAACACAAGTCAGCCCCAATACCATTACGGGTGGCGATAATGGACCGGGCTATAGCGACGAACATACCACCATGGAAGGTTTCGCTTTTACGCAGATAGGGACAGGTTGGTACGGCGACCTGGGTAACTTTTTGGTGATGCCGACCAGCGGAGCGTTTTATCCTGTGGCCGGAAAAGAAAATGATCCCGGCATCAAAGGCTACCGCTCGCACTATGACAAGCGTTCGGAGCAGGCATTGGCCGGGTATTACAGCGTGAATCTAACCGATTACGGCATAAAAACAGAGGCGACGGCTTCTCCTCACGGGGGTATGCTCCGCTTTACATTCCCTGAAAACGATCGCTCGCGTATCCAAATCGATCTGGCACGACGGGTTGGAGGCGCTTCCACTCTCCAATATATTAAAGTGGAGGACAACTATACCATCCGCGGATGGATGAAATGCACCCCCGACGGCGGGGGCTTGGGCGATGGAAAGGGTCATGCGGATTACACCGTATTTTTCTATGCCCGATTCAGTAAACCGCTTGCAGACTATGGTTTCTGGAGCGCGGATATTCCCGATGACTGGAAACGTAAAAAGGATGATGTTGTAAGCAAGCCTTATCTGGAACGTGTTGCCCAGTCGGATATTATCCGCGACAAAAAGGAGTTGGAAGGCAAGCATCTCGGCTTTTTTACGGAGTTCCCGACTTCCAAAAATGAAGAGGTGATTCTCACTGCAGGCATCTCTTTTGTGGATATGGAGGGCGCTGAGAAGAATTACAGGGCAGAGTTGGAAGGCAAACCTTTTGATGCGATTCGTAAAGCGGCATACGAACAGTGGAACAATGCTTTGAGCGTGATAGAAGTAACCGGGAAGTCGGAGGAAGAAAAGGTGATTTTCTATACCGCACTTTATCATACGATGATAGATCCCCGCCTTCTTTCGGACGTAGATGGGCGTTATCCGGGGCCGGGTAACCGTGTACATCAGTCAACGAATTTCAGGAAAAGAACCGTCTTTAGCGGCTGGGACGTCTTCCGCAGTCAGTTCCCCCTGCAAACAATTATCAACCGGCAGTTGGTGAACGACCAAATCAATTCATTGACGACCCTGGCAGAGCAAAGCGGTAAGGACTATTTAGAAAGATGGGAATTTTTCAATGCCTATACAGGTTGTATGGTAGGCAATCCGGCTGCTTCCGTATTAGCCGATGCCTATATAAAAGGAATCCGCGACTACGATGTGGAGAAAGCCTACCGGTATGCCGTGAATCACAGCCTGAAACTGGGCGCTCCCGACAAAGGATTTTTTACAGAAAGCAGTATCTCGAACACACTGGAATATGCCTACGCAGACTGGTGTATTGCCCAATTAGCCGGACAGTTAGGGAAGCGGGAGGATGAAAAGCGTTTTCTGGAAAGGAGTAAAGTCTACAAAAATATTTTTGATGCGGAGCAGGGCTGGTTCAGACCGAAGAAAGACGACGGTACATGGGAAAACTGGCCGGAGCAAGGGCGCTTGAAGCATGATTACGGCAGCGTAGAATCGAACCCCTATCAGCAAGGATGGTTCGTACCCCATGATATTGAAGGAATGGTAGAACTGATGGGCGGACTGGAGAAGACAAGGCTCGATCTGGCAGATTTCTTCAACCGTATGCCCGAAGATATGCTCTGGAACGACTACTATAACCATGCCAACGAGCCTGTGCATCACGTCCCCTTCCTGTTCAACAGCCTGGGACAGCCTTGGCTCACGCAGAAATGGACCCGTTTTATCTGTACACATGGTTATAAGAATGAAGTAGCCGGTCTTTTAGGCAATGAAGACTGCGGTCAGATGTCCGCCTGGTATGTACTTGCCGCATCCGGTATCCACCCTGTATGTCCCGGCACAACAAGGTATGAATTGACCAGCCCTGTATTCGACCATGTAGTCATCCGTCTGGAAAACAAGAAACAGTTCACCATTACAGCCCGGAATAATTCCCCTGAAAACCTGTACATCCAATCAGCCACCCTGAACGGGCAGCCGTATAATAAATGCTATATCGACTATTCCGACATTCTGGCAGGCTCTACGCTCATCCTCGAAATGGGTCAACGACCCAACGAGCAATGGGGGAGCGGAGAGTAGGTTTTATGAATCAAAAGTCTGTTTTTTAGTCGGTTTGGCGATGAATGTTACGTGTGTTGTGCTGAAAATAAGGTGATTCATGGTTGTTGGTAGCGTATAGATTTCGCTACCAACTGAAATCGTTTTCGTAAACCGAACGGTTACCGCAGTCGTCCGTCACGGTCATCGTCAGGGTATGTTTTCCCCGTGACAATCGATCGGGATCAAACGCATAGCTAATCAGGGCTTTTTTGCCATCCATCTCAAAAAGTGCATAATTGCCGTCAATTTCACCGCGGTAGGATGACACTCCGCTCAGGTTGTCGGTCAGGCGAAATTCAATTTTTTTCTTTGTGACCCATTGCGCCGGTTCTATCGGGTTGATTTTTGGCGCCACGGTATCCACCATCACGGTATAACTTCCTAACTCCTTGATGTTCGCATCAATCCATCGTTCGCGATACGTTCCGCCAATCCATGTCCGCCGCTTATTCTGCAAAGAGACAACGCCGTACTGACGTTCTTCGGCCAGCGTATCGTTGACAAGATACAATGATAATTTTGCGGGTTTATGCAACGGAACCGGCTTATTATGAAGGATATGTATATCGGACAAATAAATCCCGGCTGTATCCTTTTTCGCCGTATAACGAAAATTAACCGACTTATAGAGACAGCCGTAAGGAATAGACAGCCGGACGCCTTTTGCCCCAAAACGATTCTCTCTATTCCACGAAAAGAGGGTCGTTCCCGCCGTGTCAGGCGCAGCAATCGTTTGTTCTTTTCCCTTTACTTCGACGGGCAACTTCGACGTATTTCCGTACGTATCCGTCAATTGAAACAGGACATGATAGGTACGAGGCTCGTCAATAGTCAGATAGCCTCTGTTTCTACTGGAAATAAAACGGAGGTGGTTTCCGGGTTCTACGAATGTTTTTGTATAGAACGAATGTTTTTCCTGCCATGTTTCATAATCCACCCAGGCATTGATATACCGTGTTTCATCAAAAGAAAAACGGTCTAAGAAACTGTGGAAAAGGAGCTGGTCATCAACCGACATGGAAAGTTCCCTGACGCCATACACATTTGTCGTTCCATCCATATAATCGTCTATGTTGATGCTAAATGCCACTTTTCCCCACGCTTCGACTTTCCCGCTTACGGATTGTTTGCCGTCTTTGCCGGTGGTCAATTGTAACACCTGTTTTTGTTTAGAACCGTTCACAACACCCTGTCCTTCCGATGGATAAATCATTACCGCACGCACTTTGGGCGGACGCGAATCGTTGATGATATCTTTATAACAGGGTAACGGGTCAAGCGGCTCTTCCGTCAGTGCGTCGCGTATCTCAAAATGGAGGTGTGGGCCGCCGGAACCGCCTGTGTTTCCGCTATATGCAATGATATCGCCTTTTTTGAACGGAAACTGCTCCGGCGTCAGGGACAAATCGACGGAAAAACTTTCCCGTTCGTATTGCTGCGCTTTTACATAAGCGGCTACCTCTTTTTCAAAATGCTGTAAATGACCATATACCGTCACTGTGCTATCATCCGGATGCATCAGGTAAAGAGCATTGCCGTATCCCCACGGACTCACCACAATCCGGCAGATGTATCCGTTTTGCACGGCGTGTACGGCTTTTCCTTCCACACCTTGCGTCTTAAAATCAATCCCCGAATGAAAATGATTGGCGCGTAACTCACCAAAACCGCCGCTCAAAAGAGCCGGAAAATCAAATGGATTACGCAGTTCCTGCGCCTCCGCAGAAAAACGGCACAATCCCATAAACAAGGTCAGACATAGCAATTTATATTTCATATCATCACAATTATTTTTTCACAATACGTTTCGGTACATCCAACAGAAAATCGGCCATAATGGGCAGGTGGTCGCTGTATCCGCCTTCGTATTTATAACCCATATAGATTCTTCGCGGGCGTTTGCCGTGCTGCTTGCCTTTCTCTTCGATCAGCATAAACGGGGCAATGAAAATCTGTGCGCTTCCTTTTTTCAGAAAACTTTTCCAGTGCGGACTGATCATCATTTGGTCTAATTGTCCCCATTCGCTTTGATACTTATAACTTCCTTCAAAATTTAACGAATGTGGGTCGGCGAATAGATTAATCAGCTTCCGGTTCGGATTTGAGGCTTCCGTAATAATCCTGATACTCTTATCATTAGGCATATCGTTGAAATCGCCCATCACCAAAATATTCGTTTTTGTGCGGACAAGATACAGCGAGTCGCATTTTTTACGCAGAAAAGCAGCCGCATCCAACCGTCCCCGCTCGCTTTCTTTCTGACCACCGGAACGGGACGGGAAATGACAGACAAAGACATCTAACGTGTCGCCGGTAATCACTTCGCCCCATACATGAAGGATATCGCGTGAGCGTTGCGTGCGGCGGGTAAACGGAATCCGCTCACTGCGATGACCGATATATTTAAACTTATCCCGCTGATAGAGAAGCGCGTTATTAATTCCACGCGCATCATTGCCGTCGGTCTTGCAAAAACGGTAGCGTTGCTCTTTTAACGGCGTGCGGCTCAACAAGTGAATTAAAACAGAGTCGTTTTCCACTTCACAAAGTCCGACCAAAGCGGGCGTCCCCCATTCACCTGCGGCGCTGATAACCTGAGCGGTCTGACGCAAATGGGTGTAGTAGCGATAGGGAGTCCAATGCCGTCCGCTTTCAGGCAAAAATTCATTGTCGTTTGTCCGCGGATCGTCCTCGGTATCAAACAGATTCTCTACATTGTAAAACATCACCCGAAACTCCTGCCGGCCATCCTGCGAAAACAGATAAACGGGAAAGAAAAGACAAATACCTGTGATTAAGTGGAATATCCTGCGCATTATTCGTCCTTTTCTTCTTGAAAAACATATTCATAAGCGCCAACAGAAGGGCCTGTTTCGCTTGTCAGACGATGGACGCCGTAACGGTCAACCGGAAAGTTCTCTGCTATGGAACGGTCGGCCTGACCGATGCCTACCGACTCATTTGCCAGGCGGAAATCGTATTCATAGACATTTTCCCTGTCTCCGGTTTTCACATACGTAGGACTTTTCACAAACAGGTTATTCACAAACCGTTCGTTATTTATACGGGTACTGGCGGTCTTTATAAAACAGGACGTAAAACGGTAATTAAACGTTTCGTCGTTCCCTTCCGGCTT
>JAISJX010000141.1 GCA_031261145.1 Tannerella sp. | reverse complement strand
AGTTTACGACGGAGCGGGATAATCTCTGTTTTGAACCTTTCTGAATCCATACTCATATCAATAACGTATCAAACGGAAATTTATAACATCGGATGGTGATTTTTTTTCTTGAGAATCTTTTAATCCTGCCGAAATCATGGTTCGGACAGTATGGATTGCTTCGCGCTTGCCAATGACGTTGTGCGGAAAAACGTAATTCACAATTGAAATTAATCCATAAAATCTGCATCCGGCAAAAGAATGGCTAACTATTTCAGACTGCCGGCAGGCTCATTCCCGTAATCTTGCGGTATAAATCCAGTGCATACACATCTGTCATGCCTGAGATATAATCGAGTACGCATTGAATTTTTCCATACGTCGTTGTGGCCTTAATATCGTACTGTTCCGGCACACGGTGCAGCAGCAATTTACTGTATGCTTGCGACGGATTCATCACGGCCTCAATCAAGGTGTCAATCAGGGAACTGAAAATATGATAACCGGCCAGCTCTATGTCCAACACTTCATTGGATATGTAAATCTTCTTGTAAGCCACTGTCGAACAATTCCGGTAAGCCTTCTTTGCCAGCTCGCTGATGCCGTCAATCAACGGTTTATCGTAAGTCCCGTTTAAAAAAGCCTCTTCGTTTTCCAGAAAAACGTGCGTACATTCGTCCACTAACAAACCGATGATGCAGGAACGCAGATAAGCGATTTGTTCGTTGACGTCGTCCACCATCCTCATCGTCTTTTTTATACTTTCCAGGCGCTGTCCTTCAAAGAAATAAAGCAGGAGACCCATCGTTTCCTCGCTCGTCAGAATACGCAACTTATGAGCATCTTCAATATCCATGATCTGATAACAGATATCGTCCGCCGCCTCGACTAAAAAGACCAACGGATAACGGGCATAAATATCCTTTTCCGAATCCGTCTTATGAATACCTAACTCATTGGCAATCCGGAGATACGTCTCTTCTTCCGTCTGGAAAAAGCCGAATTTGCCTTTAGTTGCAAATGTCGAAGCGAAAGGATACTTGACAATCGATGCAAGCGTGCTGTAAGTCAGAGCAAAACCGCCATTCCTCCGACCGACAAACTGATGTGTCAGCAGGCGCATGGCGTTCGCATTTCCCTCGAAATGAGCAAAATCTTCCCAGCGGTTACCTTCGTCGCGCACGGCAGCTTCGAGCCGCGTCCCGTTTCCTTCCATAAAATACGCGGTAATAGCCCGTTCACCCGAATGACCGAACGGCGGATTCCCCATATCGTGCGCCAGACAAGCTGCCGAGACAATCGAATCGATCTCCGAAAAGCCAATCTCCTCATCCTTATATTTCTGCATCAGCCCAGCGGTCACATTATTCCCTAACGAACGCCCCACGCAGGACACTTCCAAACTATGTGTCAAACGGTTATGCACAAAGACGCTACCCGGCAGAGGAAATACCTGAGTCTTGTTCTGTAACCGGCGAAAAGGCGAAGAAAAAATCAGGCGATCGTAATCGCGCTGAAAATTAGTCCGTTCATGCTTCCGTTCATGATATGCCTCGATACCCAACCGTTTTCCGGAAAGTAATTGTTTCCAGTCCATAACTGTACTTTTTTTAATTCACTACGCAAACTTAACTGAAAATTTTCTGTTTCACAAGTATATCGGCGAAAATCGTATCACAAAAAGGCAAATAACACCTCATTCCCTTTATCTGATTCGATCGGTCCACGCCACATTATCCAAATTGACAGCCACCGTAGCGCCCAATTGTTCAATATATAACACTAAATATTTTTTCTTGATTCGCTGCACTTTACCCGAAACGCGCTTCATCGCTCCGCTTAAAATTTCAACTTCATCGCCCACGCAAAGCGAGCGGTGCATGGCCTGTTCCAGAAAATCATGGATAGCATCGATCTCCCACTGGCGGATAACGGCCGGTTTATCGCAAAAATAAATGATGCGGATGATACCGTACACATAAATTAACGGATACAATTCCGGCTCCTTACAACAGACGAAAATATACGATGTAAACAACGGTTTATCAACCATTTTCACACGATCCGACCAGACGGACGGCGAACTGTGCAACGGCAGGTAACATTCGACCCCCATCGTCTCCAAGCGCTCTTTCACTTTCTTTTCCGAGCGAGGCGACACGTATAAAACATACCAGTTTTTCGTCGTTTTTTCCATCCGTTATCGCTGTTTATTTCTCATACTCAGTCAGGTAATAATACGTTTCATAAGACGGACGGCTCTCAATACGGTAACGGTTGGAAACCGTCACGCTAAACAGATACCCTTTTTCCGCATCGGCGCTGATGGGTAGCGACACTTCCGTTTTCCGTATTCCGGTCGCTAAAATGGACTGCGCCCTATCCAGGCGGATTGAATCAACCGGCGAATAATAAACCGTATAAGTACAATCGCCATCCTTAGGATCGGCTTTCCACGACAGTCTCAGACGGCCTTTCTCATGTTCGACCACGATTTCCTTCGGAGCTTTCGGCGGCGCCTCCGTATCGCTCATCCACGTCAGTGGCGGCAGTTGCGCCGGATATTTGAACAGGTTGTTTTTCAACTCGTCATACAACCCTTTTTCGTTTTTCAGCACAAACTGGGTACGGAAAAAAGCGCAACCGTTCACACCCTGTTGGCGTCCGTAGATGATTTGATCCTTGATTTCCGACAAGGGCCAATCGCCCTCGCTCTTATTCAGCCGGTAAGCGCCCAGCCCCATCACCATATTCCGCCGGTTGACATGCTCCACCCAGTTCGTAACAAACGGATAAAAATCATTCTGCCGGTAATACATCATCGGCACAATCATATCATGCTTGCCCGCCCTCAACCATGCTTGCGGGTCTTGATAGACATCGTCGTAAGCCGTCCATCCGGCATTCGGATTCTGTGGAATTTTGCTGTATTTACCCAGCGGCGAGCTACTTACCTGTACCCAGGGCTTTTCCTCTTTCACCCAGTCATGGATACGCGATATCAAACGGTTGATATTTTCACGCCGCCAATCCTCGATGTTTCTCCCGTTTCCATAGTGCGAATAGGAGTCTTGATCAGGGAAATACCGCGCTCCCTCCGGATAACGGATATAATCAAACTGAATCCCGTCCACATCGTAATTCGACACGATTTCCTGTACCAACGAAAGGATATAATCGGACGTTCCGGGCAACCCCGGATCCAGATACCATTCATTTTTATATTGCACACAGAGCGACGGACGGCGTCTGACTACCGAATATCCCCCCTGTTCCTCAACCACTTTCAGCGAACCGACCGGAAACGTAACAAAAAAAGCATGGCATTCCATACCCCGCTTATGGCATTCTTCGATCACAAACGCCAACGGGTCATAATCCGGATACAGACCGTATTCTCCCGTAAAAATTCTGGATACCGGTTCGATGTCCGACTGGAAAATCACATCTCCCCGCAGGCGCGACTGTACAAAGACCGTATTGAAATTCGCCTCTTTCAGACGATTCAGCATATCGCACAAATCCTGTCGCTGACGCGCCCAGCCGGATTCGTCCATCGCCGAACGCGCAGGCCAATCCAATCCGTAAATCGTGGTCAGCCACACAGCCCTGATTTCCTGTTTCGGATAATCATTATCGGCTGCAACAACCTCTCCTACTGTCAAAAACGATACTAAACACCAAAAAACTTTCAATCCTCTCATTCAATCAACCTTTTTAATAAGCGTAAAAACACACTTATTCCTTCGTTTACACGTGTAAAATACGCTTCTTATTTATTTGAAAAATAGTTCAATGCATCGTTCGGAATATCTGTTGTGATGAAATCGGCGCCGGAATCGCTTATCGTGCGCATCAGCGTCGTATCATTTACAGTCCATACATTGATGCCCAAGCCTAATTTTTTGGCTTCTTTAAACCAGTCCGGATGTTCTTTCATCACATTATAGTGATAATCCAATCCCGCATAACCCAATTCTTTTAACTCTTGGGGAGACAAGTCGCCGTTCAGGTAATACACATCCGCGTCCGGCGCCAGGCGAATCAATTCATTGCCTGCATCCTGATTGAATGTTATATATTCCGTACGATGCTGTAATTTTTTCTCTTTCACCAATTCGACCGAAACACGCGCTGCTTCCCTGTTCCTTTCAGGCGTGGCATGTGGTTTCAGTTCAAAGATAAGGCGTATATTTTCAGCATGTTTGGCCGCCTCAAGAAATTCGCGCAGAGTAGGTATCCGCTCACCGTTAGGGAGTGACATATCTTTGAGAGTTGAGTATGGAACCGCCTGTATTTCAATCTCGTTAATCTTGTTATCATGAAAGATGACCGGTATGCCGTCCGCCGTCAGATGCACGTCAAACTCCGAACCATAGACCCGAATCCTGTTCGCATTCTCCAACGCCGTTATCGAATTTTGCGCCGAACCTTTTGACTGCCAATAACCCCTGTGAGCTATCACCTGCGTTTTATCCTGCGCAACCGCCGACAAACAGAAGAACAACCCTGCCACCGACCCCAAAAATACGCTCTTCATATCCGTCTGTTTTATTTTCTGAATCGCGTAAGATACCGTTCCGCCTCAATCGCAGCTTTACAACCGCTACCGGCTGCTGTAATCGCCTGTTTGTAAACAAAGTCTGCCACATCGCCCGCGGCAAATACTCCCGGCAGATTCGTGGACGTAGTGCCCGGTTTGGTAAGAATATATCCCGTTTCGTCCGTTTCGATCCACGGCTTGAAAATAGCCGAATTAGGCGTGTGGCCTATCGCAAGGAAAAAGCCGTCAATGGCTATATTCACTTTTTCCTCGTCCGCTCCGCCCTGCCGTTTGACTAAAAGCGCCCCTTCTACTGCGATCTCGCCATACAAACCGACGGTAGTATGCTCAAACAGAACCTCAATATTCGGCGTGCTGAACACGCGCTCCTGCATAATTCTCGAAGCACGCAGGAACGGTTTGCGGACGATGATATACACCTTTTTCGCCAATCCTGACAGGTAAAGCGCTTCCTCGCAAGCTGTATCACCGCCTCCGACAACAGCTACCTTCATATTACGGTAGAAAAATCCGTCGCATGTCGCGCAAGCCGATATGCCCATTCCGGCATATTCTTCTTCTTCCGGCAATCCCAGGTATTTGGCCGTGGCGCCGGTCGCGATAATCAATGTTTTCGTCTCGATAACTTTCTCGCCATCAATCGTTATCTTGTACGGGCTTTCCGACAAATCCGCAGCCGTTGCACTGCCCTTGCGAACATCCGCCCCAAAACGGACAGCCTGTTTCCGCAAGTCTTCCATCATTTCCGATCCGGTAGTGCCATACGGGTAACCGGGAAAGTTCTCTACATCCGTTGTCGTTGTCAATTGCCCGCCGGGCTGAGAGCCTTCATATAACACGGGCGCAATATTGGCGCGTGAAGCATAGATGGCCGCCGTATAACCCGCAGGCCCTGAACCGATAATCAAACAACGTACTTTTTCGTTTTCCATATTTATTTTTTTTTATTAAACTGTTAGCGTAAATCCACCTCTTCGGCGTCCGGATAGTCCGCCGGATTAAAAACAAACATAGCATCCGGTTGATTAACACCTGTCTTCATCTTACTGATGCGTATCACGCTCCGGAGGCCGTTCTTCATCGTCACCGTCAGCCGTACCGGAAGCGACGAGTTTTTTTCTATCTGTATTTCAATCTTTTCAATATCATTTTTACTTTTGGATGCAAGCAATACGTCGTCCGCTATTTTCCCGTTGTCGGACGTGCTTTCCCCAATGTAGGCGAGGTTAAATCCTTTTTTATACGTGCGAAGCAGAATCATCGGATTCGTGAACTGTAATTCGTCGCCCGATGGATTTGAAATATTGACCTCGTCCGTACGCACCACATACGCCCATTGCGTCTTACCGTCGTACCAGGTGTATGTATCAGGCGTTTTCAACACAAATTTATCGCCTTTCATCTCAATGGTTCCTTCAAAACTTTCCGAAACGCCTTGTTTCTCATACTGGATATTTGCGGCAAACAGCGCCGAGAGGCCATTCGAGTTTTCGTAAGCCGCAGATGCTTTATTCAATACGCTTTCAGCCTTTTGGGCCGTTGCCCAGCCCGTGGCGATGAAGCAGAAGAACAGTAGTTGAATCGCTTTTCCCATTATTTCAACCGATTTAAGATTTGTTCCAGTGAATATTCATCCAAAACCAATACCTGACGCGCTTTACTCCCCTCATACGAGCCGACAATTCCCGCCGCTTCCAACTGATCCATCAAACGTCCCGCACGGTTATAACCAATAGCGAATTTGCGTTGTATCAGCGAAGTAGAGCCTTGCTGCTGAATCACAATCAGACGCGCCGCCTCGTCAAACAGCGGATCGCGATCCGACAAATCCACGCTGCCCGGCGCCTTTTCGCCCTCGCCATCAGGCACATATTCGGGCAACCTGAAAGCCGTCTCATATCCCACCTGTTCTCCGATAAATGAAGCGATATTTTCTACTTCCGGCGTATCGACGAAAGCGCATTGCACACGTGTCATCTCGCTTCCCTGCGAATACAATAAATCGCCCCGCCCAATCAACTGGTTCGCGCCCGGCGAATCCAGAATCGTACGGGAGTCAATCATCGACGACACACGGAAGGCTATACGCACGGGGAAATTAGCCTTAATCGTACCCGTGATAATATTCGTGGACGGACGTTGTGTCGCTATAATCATGTGAATACCTACCGCCCTTGCTTTCTGCGCGATACGGGCAATCGGCATTTCAATTTCTTTGCCGGCCGTCATAATCAGATCCCCAAACTCGTCGATAACCACCACAATATAAGGCATAAATTTATGTCCTTTTTCGGGGTTCAACTGGCGGGTGATAAACTTTTCATTATATTCCTTGATATTACGCACATGCGCTTTGGTCAGCAACTCATAGCGGTCGTCCATCTCTTTGCAAAGCGAATTGAGGGTATGCACC
>JAISJX010000066.1 GCA_031261145.1 Tannerella sp. | reverse complement strand
ACAAGGGGGAATTGAACCTTTGGCTCTTCCGGCATCTGGCTGGACAGTTAGTTAATATATAAAATAAACACGGCTTTGGGCATGGTGGTGAGGTCTATCCTGTTATTATCCAAGCTGTCAAGGTCAAGGCTGTCAAGGCTGTCTATATCCGCATATTGAATGTACTCGGAGAAATCGGTTATGATGGGTATGTCTGGTGCGGAGCCTTTTAAGTCTTGCTTAAAGGCTGTTGTATCTTTCTGAGGCGGCAGCGCATGACTATTATCCTTCCTGTTTTGCGAAAATACGTTCAAACACAGAATACAAGCAAATCCTATCAATATATACTTTCTCACTAAGCAAATCCTGATTTACAATTAAACGAGTACAGGTATCATAAAATTATGAATACTATCAATTTACGCCTATCTCATACAGGTATTCCGGTGCATAATCTGCTCCATTAGGCCATTCGAGGGTATTATACTTTATCCGGAAATTCCGAAAGTAATTGAGTTGGCGTAATGGTTCATAGACGCTTCCGTTTAATTCGTTCGCCAAATCGACTACTTTGGTAATCCCATTATTAAACGAAAGCGAAACACGATAGCTATCCAAATAAACTGCATTCACTACTTCAAGAAACATATTCTCTTTATTTTAACGGTTCAATTCTGTCTAATATCTCACCTTGTTGAGCCTTTTCCCAATTCAACAATAACTCCTGTCTGTGTATTTCCAACCACTCAAATATCATTTTTAATGCACGTTGAGGCATTTCTCCTGTCACTATTCCATCTTGTATCGTAACAGTTACTTTATAGTCACCATACCACACGTGAAAATGGGGTGGAGCATGGTCTTTAAAATTCATCAAAATCAACAATCCGTAGAAACTACTTATTTGCGGCATAACTAATTATTTTTAGGTTACAAAAGTAGTAAAAAAGAATCAATATACCAAATATCACTAACCAAGCAGGGAAATCAATTCCAAGATTCCAGATTTTAAATCGTATTGTCCTTTCCTCCAACCGCATTCCAGTTTGTGACATCTCCCGTGTAAATATTCTGTATTTGTTTGGTTGTTAATGACTTTACAGAATTGGCGCGATTGACGATAAAAATGAAAGCATCCAAAGCAATCGGAGTTTCAATCAAAGTAACACCTGAATTTTCAGCATGCTCTCTCTCTCTCGTCTTCCGACATTTCCCGTATCGAAAGAATAAAATCCACTTTTTTATCAATCAGATTCAGTATTGGTTATACGTTTTCCAGGCGTTGGCATGTTTTCGGTTGTGTAATTTAGCCCGCGCGGTTTTCGAGAAAAGAAGTTCCAACATATCCGCGGCAGAGAATCCGACTCCTGTCGGAACAGGTCTTCTTATTTCTCCCTTATGCAGTAAGTCGTATTGAACCTTTGGGCCTTCCGCTGTCTGACTGCACAGGCTATTGATGTATAAAATAAATACGGCTTTGGGCATGGTGGTGAGGTCTATCCTGTTATTATCCAAGCTGTCAAGGTCAAGACTGTCAAGACTGTCTATATCCGTATATTGAATGTACTCGGAGAAATCGGTTATGATGGGTATGGCTGGTGCGGAGCCTTTTAAGTCTTGTTTAAAGGCTGTTGTATCCTTCTGCGGCGGCAGCGCATGGCTATTCTCCTTCCTGTTTTGCGAAAATACGTTCAAACACAGAATGCAAGCGAATCCTGTCAAAATATATTTTCTCATGCAGATTATTTTCTTGGCGCATAAACTTTTTGCTTTCATTGTCTATCTCCTCGAATTAAAATTTACACATTTATCGGACAAATGTAGAACGACTTTTGAGAATATCGTCCAATCTAACAGCCAAAGAAT
Source organism: Tannerella sp. (assembly GCA_031261145.1). Next base: position 7,792 of record JAISJX010000066.1, on the reverse strand, counting down.
GTTATTTGTAAGGTAATATTTCAAAACAGGTTCCGAATTGTGAAGCCAATAAGGGATTCATTGGCTTCACAACGCTCTATTAATCGTTCATCAGAAATTCCAGCGCAACTTTGCGCCAAACATGCGGGGAGCACCGGGGACATACGTCGGTACGCCGAACATCATGCCGGTATTGCCTGCGCCGATGATATATTTCTCGCCTGTCAGATTGGACGCAAACAGGGAAAGCGTAAGGGTGGGTTTGCTGAAATGGAAGGCCAGGTTTGCATTTAAAAGACCATACGCGGCTTGTTCCAAACGTGCCGACGCCGGGTCGGATAACGCGGCTTCGTTGGCATCGTCAAACCATACGCGGCTTCTCCATGAACAGGTGGGCGTGAAAACAGCCTGCACGTTGCGCGAAAGTTTCAATCTGGCATTCAAACCGATTGAAAAACTGTTTTCCGGGGTATGGCGGAACGTCTTGCCTGCATACGCCTGTTCGTTTCCGTCGCTGTCCTTATCGTCAAACCGCGCGTGGATGTAGGCGTAGTTGCCAAACACATCCAGGCATTCCAATAAGGCGGCTTTGGCGGTGGCTTCAAGACCGTACGAAGTGGCGTTGCCTGCATCGTCGGTCAGATACTGGCCATTAATCAACTTGCCCGTCTGGAAATTGCTGTACAGTTGATAAAACACACCGGCATCGAACCAATAACGCTGTTTGGCCGTCCATTTGAAGCCGGCATCGAAACTGTGCACGTTTTCGGCATTCATCACTTCATGCTCGCCTGCCGTATTGAACTGCAATACGTTGGGACGGCGTCCTTTGGCATAGCCTGCAAATACATTGGACGAACCGCTTATATCATATTTCAGGTTGGCGCGGCAGGTAAGCGACCGGAAACGCTCCTTTATTTCGGCATAAGGCGCAATGGCCAGGAATAAATTAGGCGCATATCCTGTTACATTTCCCAATCCGGAAGGTTCGCTGCCGATACTGTGCGCCTCGCGGGAGGTCAAGAAATGCTCGTACGTACCGCGTAAACCGGCTGTGACGCTTAACCGGGGCAGTATCTCATACGTTGCATCCAGGAAGAGGTCGCCTGCCTGATTCACCGCACCGCTGCTGTTTTCTTCTTCATGACCGGTCGGAAGCGGCATATCAAAAGGAAAGCCCAAGGCCGAAGTGGGAAAAGCGGACATCGGCGGAGCCAGGCTTCCGTTATCGCCAATCAAGGGCGGGAATCCCAACATAGCGCCCAAATCCGGCTGCCCAATCATGGCGGGGAAAAGGTAACCAAAATACTGTTCGTCGGGGCCAAACCAAAAGCGATAATCCACCTTTTCACGCCAGTAACTTGCTCCGGCATACCCGGTGAGGCGATCGCCCAGCGAGAAGTTATACCGTAATTCCTGCGTAAATTGATTGGCGTCCACAAATTCGGCCATATCAATAGCCGGAGCCAGTGTCCCGTCGCCGTCGTAGTGATGATCAACCGTATTTGTATAATACGAAGTGATTGAAGTCAGGTAGTTATTTTCGTTGATGAAATATTTCGCATGGAGCGACGTACCGAATATTTCGCGCTTGTTCCACCACTTTTTTCCTGCATCCAGGGTGGTTTCATAATCAAAAATATCTTTCGAGCCGTTGGCATTGGGGTAGAGTTTGCTCATGAAAGCCGTTCCGGGATTATCATCATTCTGGTAGTTCACCACCCAGTCGAATTTCAGGTTCCGGAGAGGTTTATACGTTGCCGAGAAACGCCCTCCGATGGTTTTCTTTCCATTGAGTTTGCCGCCGGAAGTATTGGTTACATAGCCATCCTGATAGCTGTATATTCCGGCCAGGCGGGTAGTCAGTTTGTCTTCTATGACAGGGATATTGATAGCGCCTTCCACCTCTTTCATGGCATAATTGCCCAAACCGGCAGACAGATAACCGCCAAAACCGGACGTGGGTTTTTTGGTAATAAAGTGAATGGCTCCAATCTGTGAGCCGCGTCCGTAGAGAGTTCCCTGCGGCCCTTTCATCACTTCAACACGTTCCATATCATACAACTCGGCAACAGCCATGCTGGCGCGGCTGGTCGGCACATCGTTATAATACACGGAAACGCGGGGTTGAGCCGTCGGGCTGGTTTCGTCGCTGGTCAGTCCCCGGATAGCCAGTGACGGGCGATGAGGCGTTTGAATGCGGATAGTCAGTCCCGGAACGAAATCAGACAGTTGTTCAAGGTTACGGGTAGCCGTATTTTCCAGCGTCTGCCCGCTGATAACCGATAAGGTAACCGGGACGTCAAGAACTTGTTGCTCCCGTTGTTGGGCGGTAACAGTGATCTCTTCAAGGAGAACACTGTCTTCTTTGAATGTTTCTTGGGCTGATACTTCCATAAAAGTAAAAGCCAGCAGTAAAATAACAATAATGTGTCTCATAAGTCATAGTTATTAATGAATTTGAGGTGCAAATATGACAATTAAATAAAAAAGACAGCGCATTTCATTTGCAAAACGAAAAAGAAGGATGTGATCGCGAATCGGCGCTATCACCGAAACAGGGGTCTATAATCCATCTCTTAAAAGTGAGATCTGATTTAAAATAAAACAATGTTTCTTTTGGTTTATCCAAAAAGAAATACTATTTTTGCATACAATAAGTTCATTCATTGTTCGGATATAAATTTATACATTATTAATAGCGCATTATTTATGAGACAATTACATTTGTTTTTTCTTTTTCTTCCGTTATGCCTGATGATGGCGTGCACTTCTACAAACGAGTTGCAGGTTGTTGGTTTACAGACGGAAATGCGGGATAATCCCGAAGGTATCGGAATTGACCATCCACGTTTTTCGTGGCAGTTGCAAACCGGCGTACCCAATACGCTGCAAACAGCCTATCAGGTCGAAGTGGCGGGTTCGGCTGCCGACCTGAAATCCGGAAATAACCTGTCATGGAATTCCGGTAAAATTGAGTCAGACCAATCTATTTTGATTCCGTACTCCGGCAATCCGCTGGAATCGGGCAAAGAATATTTCTGGCGCGTCAAGGTATGGACAAATACCGGAAGCGAATCTCAGAGCGCAGAAGCGAAATGGTCAATGGGGCTGTTAAAGGCTTCCGATTGGAAAGCGTTCTGGATTGGACTCGACGATTCGGTGAATCTTGTGATCGACAAGGGCAGAACACGCCTTCCGGCACGTTATCTGCGGAAAGATTTTACGGTATCACAAAAAGTGAAACGGGCTGTATTATCTATTTCCGGCGTCGGTTCATCGGTTCCCTACCTGAACGGGAAAAGAATCAGTAACGATGTGTTTGCCCCTCTGCCAACACTTTATACAACTACCGTGTATTTTAACACTTATGATGTAAGTGAGTTGTTGCAGGCCAAAGAAAATACGCTTGGCGTGGAGCTTGGAAACGGACGTTACCTGGCGATGCGTAGAGGAATGGTTGGGTTTGGTCTCCCACGCCTGATTGCCCAGTTGAGCATTGAATATGAGGATGGTAAAAGCGAAACCATTGTCAGTGACGATTCTTGGAAAGCTACCGGTAAAGGCCCCATTATCGCCAATAATGAGTTTGACGGCGAAGAATATGACGCCCGGCAGGAACTGGGGAAATGGACGGAAGCCGGCTACGACGCTTCACAGTGGCAAGCGGCGGATTTGATGCAGGCTCCCGGCGGAACGCTAATCGCCCAGCCATCCGAAAACCTGAAAGTGATGGAGGAAATCAAACCCATCTCCATCAAGGCCGTAGCCGACGGAAAATATATCTTGGATATGGGGCAAAATATGGTCGGATGGTTGCAGGTCAATCTGAAAGGGAAAAAAGACAGTCCTGTGAAATTCCGCTTTGCCGAACTGCTGACTGACGGGGACGCGGAATTATATATGGATAACCTCCGCGGCGCTTTAGTAACAGATATTTATACGCCTTCCGAAGATAAACCGTTTACATGGGAACCGACATTTGTTTATCATGGTTTCCGTTTTGTCGAAATTTCCGGCCTGGATTATCAACCGCAAACAAGCGATTTCACCGGAAAAGTGGTTTACGATAATATGCAAACCATCGGTACGTTCGAGACCTCTAATACATTGGTCAACAGGATATTTAAAAATTCATACTGGGGTATTCGCGGCAACTATCGCGGAATGCCGACCGACTGTCCGCAGCGTGACGAGCGTTTGGGCTGGTTGGGAGATCGTGCAACCGGTGCGCATGGCGAAAGTTTCATCTTCCGGAATGTGTTGATGTACAATAAATGGATGAAAGATATAGATGATTCCATGAGTAAGGAAGGAAGCATTTCCGATGTTTCACCCTATTACTGGACGCTTTACAACGATGATGTCACCTGGCCGTCGGCTTTCTTCTACATTATCAATATGCTCCATAAACAATACGGAGATGTTCAGGCGATAAAAATACATTATCCGGCCATGAAACGGTGGGTACAACACCAGATTGATACCTATATGATTGATTATATCCTGACAAAGGATACGTATGGCGACTGGTGTATGCCGCCGGAAAGACAAGATTTAATCCATTCGCAAGACCCGGCGCGTAAAACAAACGGGCAGGTGCTTAGTACAACCGTATTTTACAGCATTCTACAGTTGATGAGCGAATATGCCGGGATAAACGGGGTTCCTGCCGATGCCAAAGAATATACGGCATTGGCAGCCAAAATCAAAGAGGCTTACAACCGGAAGTTTTTCAATTCCGAAACGGCGCAGTATGATAATAATACCGTAACAGCCAATATCCTGTCTTTGCAATTAGGCTTAGTGCCCAATGGTTATGAAGACAAAGTTTTTGCGAATATTGTGGAAAAGACGGAAAATGACTGCAACGGACACGTCAGTACCGGCGTACTGGGGATTCAACACCTGATGCGTGGCCTGACCCAACATAATAAGGTGGATTTGGCGTACAAGATTGTAACAAATGAGACATACCCAAGCTGGGGTTACATGGTGAAAAAGGATGCAACAACCATCTGGGAGCTTTGGAACGGAGACACGGCCGATCCAGCGATGAACTCAGGCAATCATGTGATGTTACTGGGCGACTTGATTATCTGGTTTTATGAAGACCTTGCCGGTATTAAAAACGACCCACAGTCCGCCGGATTCAAAAAAATCAGCATGAAACCGGTATTCCCCGATGGACTGAACAGCGTAAATGCTTCTTACCGATCTCCTTACGGGTTAATCAAAAGCGCTTGGACGCGCAATGGTAACCAGTTTGCATGGAATATCACCATTCCGCCCAATACCACGGCGACGGTTGAATTGCCAAGTGCATTCCAGGTCAAGGTGGCTGAACAATCGGGAGTATTGAACGTGCAGGAAGCTAACGGATTATTGACCGTCGAACTGGGTTCGGGACAGTATGAATTACATTCCCAACCCTGATAGCCAACTGGCTCGTCATTGCAAAAACGCGCTTGTAGGAGAGTAACCCTTGCGGGTTACCCGGATTTTATAAGGTGGGCGGGGGCAAGCCCCCGCCCCTACCCTGCAAAGCCGGACACCGGCTTTGTTTATTTGCGTCATTGCAAGGCACAGCCTGAAGTAATATGATTGTATTTTATTATAACTAAAGCAGATATGAGTATTGAAGTTTTTAAATTTTTAGAAGAACTCAAGGTAAATAACAACCGGGAGTGGTTTCAGAAGAATAAGAAACGGTACGATGTGTTACACAAGCAATTCGTTGAGGCTGTGCAACAGTTGATTGAACGCATAGCTGTGTTCGATCCCGAAATCGCAGGACTGGATGCCAAGAGTTGTGTTTACCGTATTTACAGGGATCTCCGTTTTTCACAGGATAAAACACCCTATAAAACGCATTTTGGCGCCTACATGACCGGATACGGGGGACGGACAAGTCCTTACGCCGGATATTACGTGCATCTGGAGCCGGGAAATGCGTTGCTTTCCGGTGGGGTATGGTGTCCGCCGCCACCCTTGTTGAAAAAGCTTCGGCAGGACATTTACGATAATATGGATGAGTTTCTTGAAATTATTGAAAATGAAAAATTTAAAGCAACTTATCCGGTACTTGACGGCGAGTTGCTGAAACGAATGCCCGCCGGTTTGCCACAAGACTGTCCGTATGATTATATCCTGAAGCATAAAGATTTTGTAGTAAGCGCGATGAAACCGGATGCGTTTTTCAGCGAAAAGGACTGGATGGACAAGACGATCGAAGATTTCAAAACGCTACTGCCATTCAATCATTTCCTGAACTATACGGTCAGTGATTTTTTTGGAAAAGTATAAACCGTCGGTATGAGAATACGGCTGATCTACAGGAGTTTTTTTTGCCGTAATGGGCATGGTGTCCATTCTCCGTTTGTATTCGCCCTCATTACCAAGGTGATTGAGGAACGATCTCCTTATTATTTCTACGAGGGCGCTGCAATTGCATGGTTACAACTACAGCAAAATGAGCAGCCTGTCCATATTCAGAAGGGTGGTACGACGGTTAAAAAGGTGGCACAAAAGGATTGTATTCCTATAAAAGAAGGGGCATTTTTGTTCCGGCTGGCAAATTACTGTCATCCCCTCTCTCTTTTGACCATTGGCTCATCGTTAGGTTTAATCCCGTTCTACCTAACCGGATATGCTTCCGGCCTTCGCTGTATCACGTTAGAACGTGAGGCGGAACTGGCTGCGGTTGCAGATTGTTTGCTCAAAAAGGAACACGCGCCGGTGGAAATCTATACCGGTTCTTACGAGGAACAGTTGCCGAAAGCATTGTCTGCGCTCGGACAGGTTGATTGTTTGTATCTGGAGAAAGAACTGGATGCCGGGATGTTAAATCGCTTTTTTGAACAATGTCTCCCTTTTATGAAGGACGAAACCATTTGTATCGTAGGAGGAATCCACGCCTCTTCCGCCAAACGCCAATGCTGGCAGAACCTTTGCAAACATCCGCGAATCACTGTTTCCATAGATTTATGTACAATGGGTTTGCTCTTTTTACAACCGAAACTGCATCAGCGAACCTATAAAGCATTTATTCCCTGAAAGATAGTCCAAGGAACTGTTTTTTTTCAAGACAAGGATTTGAAGGATAAATATACGGTTTGGAAAGGACGTGTTGTATAACATGGAAATAATTCGCTATAATGGTTTAATATTCCCCATTTTCTATATAACTTTGCGAAAAATTTTTTATAAATTGCCTTAATCGGTATAAGGAATATCAGAATATGAAAAGGAAAATATATAGTATAGTAGCAGTTATAGTGATTTTCACATCATGTAACCCGAATAAAGAAAGTCAAACCAAACCGCATCTTGGTGGAATAAGTGATAACGCAGAGTCTGTCAAAATAGAAATAGATTCATATACCATTGACGTTTTTAACACAAGTGGAGAAGGTAATTTTTTTATGATGGATTCTATCATTCATTTTGCAGATTATCATTATGCGAAAATATATGGTTATGGTTGCAATTCAGGAGAAGTTCTTTTTGAGAAATTCGGATTGGGAGGAGGCCCTGAAGATATAGGTCGTTTTATGTATGCTACTCCTGTTTTGAATGATACACTTGTCTTTATCTTAGATGGAAACATCAGAGCATCTTTCTTTAGAAAAAATGGATATACATGGGAAACTAAACAAAGGCAATTAGACTTTGGGACAGGTCCGGCTGTCGGAGAGTATGATTCAACAAGGGCCTACAGTTTTTTGAGTATGACGGAATTTGGAGTGAATGTATATAATTATCAGGGGAAACTATTGATTCCCGTACAGCCTGTTGTGAGATTTGTTTGTGG